>NZ_JALLAL010000160.1:0-457 GCF_023062615.1 Brachybacterium sp. Marseille-Q7125
ATACATGAGAAGCTGGTGTAAGAACACTAGAAAGAACTATTGGTAAGATTTGTAGAAAGGTTGCCAAAAACTACGTTGAAGACGCAGCTCTTGAAGAGGTTGGTATAATTAAGTCTGACCTAGAGACATATCTTGGAAAAGACATGATTAAGTATCAACTTGCAGACGTTAACTCTCAAATAGGATTAGTAAATGGTATTGCGTGGACAGAAGTTGGTGGAGTTACACTTGAAGTAGAAGTAAACGTACTTAAAGGTAAAGGCGAAATTGTATTAACTGGAAAATTAGGAGATGTTATGAAGGAATCTGCGAAGACAGGTATCTCTTATATAAGGTCAATAGTGGACAAGTTTGATATAGACCCTGAATTTTATAAGACGAATGATATTCATATACACATTCCAGAAGGTGCTGTTCCAAAAGATGGACCATCAGCTGGTATAACTATGGCTCTTGC
>NZ_JALLAL010000161.1:0-454 GCF_023062615.1 Brachybacterium sp. Marseille-Q7125
GTGCACGCCACGACCGAGTCCGCGGCTTCGCTGCGGGAGAGCCTCGCCCCGGCGGCGGGCGCCGACCCCGCCTACCCCTCGGGGGCCGTCTTCGACCAGGGCGTGCCGACCCGCCGCGGCGGCGCCCCCGCGGGCCTTGGGCCCATCTACTCCCCCGCCGGCCCGCCCCGCTCCGACGATGGCCCGTTCGTCCGTGCCCTGAGGCGTCGCCAGGGCGCCGCTGGCTGGCTGCCGCTCGCCACGCCTGAGTCCGGCGCGCGCGCCGCGGCCCCTCCCCCGCCCGCGCCCGCTCGCGCGCCGCCGGGGCCGGCGCGCCGCGGCCGGCCGGCGCGCGGCCGATGGGCCGGCGCCGCTGGGCGGCCCCGGCCGGCGGCGCGAGCGCCCGGCCGGGCGGGGGAGCGTGCTCGTCGCCCCTCGCGGCGGGGGCGCGCGCACGCTGCGGCTCGCCCTGGTG
>NZ_JALLAL010000162.1:0-453 GCF_023062615.1 Brachybacterium sp. Marseille-Q7125
TTATTGGCTATAGATACTAGTTTAGTGATAGCCTTGATCTATCACATCGTCGACGAGAGAGGACACCCATGAGTCTCATCAACACCAAGATCCTTCCGTTCAAGGCCAACGCTTTCCGCAACGGGGACTTCATCGAGGTCTCCGATTCCGACATCAACGGCAAGTGGGCCGTGTTCTTCTTTTACCCCGGTGACTTCACCTTCGTCTGCCCCACCGAGTTGGGCGACCTCGCCGACCACTATGAGGAACTGCAGGCCATGGGGGTCGAGGTGTTCGCGGTGTCCACCGATTCGCACTTCGTGCACAAAGCGTGGCATGCCGACTCCGACACCGTCGGCAAGGTGAACTACACGATGATCGGCGACCCGAACCTGCAGCTGACCCGCAACTTCGACGTCGAGCGCGAGGGTGCCGGACAGGCCGATCGCGCCACCTTCCTCGTCGACCCTGACG
>NZ_JALLAL010000163.1:0-450 GCF_023062615.1 Brachybacterium sp. Marseille-Q7125
ATCCGGGAGCGCAGCTGTGCCTCCAGGTAGGCAGGGACCGAGAGCAGGCCGCGGAGCCGCAGGGGCACCCCAGACGGCTGGGCGGCGACGAGGGCGACGCGCACACCCGGGCGATGGGTGAGGCGCCCGGGCCACAGCGCCGGGGGCACACCACCGACCCGGGCCGGCGCACACGGCGGGGCCACGGCACCCCAGAAGGCAGCGGCGACGCCGCTGGGCGGGACGCCCACCCCAGGGAGGCGCGCGCGCCTGCCGCCGCCAGCGGCAGGGGTGGCCGAGGGACAGGGGCGGGCGCCTCGCGCGGGCGGCCTGGCCCGCGACGCCGGAGTGCCCGGTCATGAGGTCGGCGTGGGGGGGCCCGAGGGCGGCGACGGGCGCCACGCCGGGGCGCACCGGCAGGACGGAGCCGGGGGCCGGGGCGGCGGTGTCGGCGAAGAGACAGGGGAGGAG
>NZ_JALLAL010000164.1:0-449 GCF_023062615.1 Brachybacterium sp. Marseille-Q7125
CCCCCCACCCCTCCCTTTCGCGGAGCCTACGCGCCCGTCCCACCCCCCGTTGCGCGCCTTCGCGTATCCCGCCCGCACGTTGCGACGCCCCCCGCACCGCTGGCAACGCCTCCTCGCGCTCGTACACCTCTGCCGCTCCCGCCGCTCAGGCTCGCGGCGCCCCCCGGGGTGCCGGGCCGCTGCTGCCGGGCGCGGGGGCGACGGCGGGGGCGCGGCGGGCGCGGCGCGGGGGCGGCCGGCCTGGGGGGGGGGGAGCGCCCCCGGGGGGGCCGGGCGACGGGCGGGGGCGGCGGCGGGCCCGGGTGGCCCCAGGCCGCCGGAGCGAGGACCGGGGGGCCGGGCCCGGGGAGGAGCCCGCGGCGGCCGGGGGGGGCGCGGCGGCCCCGGGCCGGGAGGGAGCGGCCCGCGCCGGGGATGGCGCTGCGCCGCCGGCAGCGCAGGGCTCGGGG
>NZ_JALLAL010000165.1:0-447 GCF_023062615.1 Brachybacterium sp. Marseille-Q7125
GCTTTCTCTCGTGCATTTTTTCTCTCTTCTCATCTCTTCTCCTTCTCTCTTTCTCTCCTGCTTCCTGTACCTTATCTCCTCCCCCGTTTTCTCCCGTCTTCTCTCTTCTCTTTTTCCCTCCTCTCTTTTTTTCCTTTTCTCCGTCTCTCTTCCTTCCCTTTTCTTCTTTCTTTCTTCTTTTCCCTCTTTCCTCCCTTCCTCCCTCGCCTTTTCCTCCCCTCCTCTTTCCTTTTTTTTTTCCCCCTTTCCCCCTCTTTCCTTCTCCTCCCTCTTCTCCTCCTCTCTCCTCTCTCTCTCCCCTCCCTCTCCCCCTTCTCTCTTCCTTTTCTCTCCCCGTCCCTCTCTTTCCTCTCCTCCCTTCCTCCACCTCTCCGCTTCTTTCCCCCCTTCTCTCTTCTCTTCTCCCCTCGGGGCGCCATGACTTCCGAAGCCTTGCTAGGAGAGATC
>NZ_JALLAL010000166.1:0-447 GCF_023062615.1 Brachybacterium sp. Marseille-Q7125
GCCGTGCGCGGCGCGAAGGGCAGCCCGACACGGACCAGCACCGGCGAGACCGGGGCCATCGGCACCGCCGCGCGGACGACAGCACGCGCGCCGGCCCCGACGCCACCAGCCCCGACCACCCCGCCCGCTGCGCGGCGCTGAACCGGCGCGGGACACCAGGCGCCGGCGCCCACGCCGCAGCGCCCGCACGGCACCGCCGTCGCATCAGCCAGCGGCTGGGCGAGGAACAGCAGGCGGCACTGCGCGGGACCCCCGAGCAGCAGCGCCTCGCCGACCAGCGCACCCTCGCGCCCCCCGGGCTGGCCCCCGTGCTCTGCCCGGCCGACCCCGGGGCCGCGGCCGGCCCCCGCCCCCCGCCCCCCCGGCCCCCCCCCCGGCCCGGGGGGGGCCCCCCCCCCCCCGCCGCCCGCGCCCCCCCCGCCCCCCGCCCGCCCCGCCCCCCCCCCC
>NZ_JALLAL010000167.1:0-443 GCF_023062615.1 Brachybacterium sp. Marseille-Q7125
CTCTATGGCATTTCGCGCGTTCTACGCGCTGAGAGCCGAGAATTTTCTGACCCGCGGCGGGCAGTACACGAACGCCGTTTACGGCTTTGTGTCGACGTTGCTCAAGGTCTGCTCCGATCATCAGCCGACGCATATTGCGGTGGCCTTTGACCTGCCGGGCGGTACTTTCCGCACCCGCGAATACGCCGACTATAAGGGCGGGCGCAAACCGACGCCGGAGGAATTCAAAGGTCAGATCGACGTCATCAAGAAGGTGCTGGACGTCCTGGGCATTGCCTGGCTGACGTATGAGGATTACGAAGCCGACGATATTGTGGCCACGCTTTCCCAGCGCGGCGAAGACGCCGGCATGCATAACTATATTGCCTCGGGAGACAAGGACGCCTTCCAGCTGGTCAGCGAACAAACCACGGTTCTTTATCCCATGCCGCGATCGGCTATGC
>NZ_JALLAL010000168.1:0-437 GCF_023062615.1 Brachybacterium sp. Marseille-Q7125
GCGGGAGGGTCTCCTCATGCAGCGGATCCACGGGCTCTTCCGCGCGGGCGGGTTGGGGGTCGGCACTGATGGGCGCGCCGTACCCGGGGCTGGGCTCCGGGCCCGCGGGCTGGACAGCCCCCTCCGCGGCCCCCCGGCGGGGGGGGGGCGAGAGCTCCCGCTCGGAGCCGACCATGCTCGCGGCCACGTCGGCGGGGGGGGGGGCGGGGGGGGGGCGGGGGGGGGGGCGGGGGGGGCGGGGGGGGGGCGGGGGGGGGGCGGGCGGGGGGCGGGGGCGGGGGGGGGGCGGGCGGGGGGGGAGGGGGGGGGGGGGGGGGGGGCGCGGGGCGGGGGGGGCGGCGGGGGGGGCGCCGGGGGGGCCGCGGGGGGGGGGGGGCGGCCCGCGGGCGGGGTGCGGATGATCGGGGGCCGGGGCGGCGGGGGCATCGGAGCCCTGC
>NZ_JALLAL010000169.1:0-436 GCF_023062615.1 Brachybacterium sp. Marseille-Q7125
GGGCGCATACGGCAGGCCTCCCGCGGCCGCCCAGGAGGACCGCGAGAACGGCAGGCCGCCGTAGGAGCCGGAGCCGGCGGGGAGCGACCAGCCGCCGCCGGACCCGCAGGCGGCGACCGCGGCCCAGCCGCAGGCGGCCGGCGCGGAGGGGGCGGTGGCCAGCAGGCCGGCGGCGGCGGCGGGGGCGCGGGCGGGGGGGGGGCGGGGGGGGGTGCGGGAGCGGGGCGGGGGGGGGGGGGGGGGGGGGCGGGGCGCCGCGGGGGGGGGGGGGGGGGGGGGGCGGGGGGCGGCGGGGGGGGCGGCGGCGGCGGGGGAGGCCGCCCCGGAGGCCGGCGGAGGCGGTGGTACCGGGGCGGCAGGGGTGGCCGGGGGTGCCGCTGCTGCGGCGGAGCTGCGCGGGCACTGGGCCGCAATCCTCGATGAGCGGCAGCGGAAC
>NZ_JALLAL010000016.1:0-53494 GCF_023062615.1 Brachybacterium sp. Marseille-Q7125
GGACACCTGAAAGGTGCTCCTTCCAGTGGATGGCTACGAGTCTGAACAACCCGTATCATCCCAGGTCAGGAGCATCTTTCTCTATGTCGTCCACCAGTCGAAACCACACCTCGATGAAATCTCGAGGTTACCGTCGAGGTGTTGCAGCGCGGACGCTCCTCTCCCGGCCCCCGCCGGGGCGCCCGCAGCGCAGCGGAGAGGAGGTGTGCGATGAGCGCTCCCGCGATGGCCCCCAGCCCGTTCGACGGCGATGGCGCCCACAGCGATGGCGCCCACGGCGGCGGCGTCCACGGTGGCAGCCTCCAAGGTGGTGGAACCCCCGATGACGGCGTCCGTAGCAACGGGCGCACCCCCGACACGGCCCGCGAGCACGCCGTGCTCTCCTCCCTTCCGGACCGCTACCGACGAGTGCTCGCCCGTCAGGAAATCACCCGTGACTCCCTTGTTCAGCGCGGCAGCAGAGGTGATGATCCACAGCTCAGCGCAGCAGCGCAGGCGCTGTGGGATGCAGAGCGCGCCCACGGGCGCTCGCTCGCCGCCAAGCTCCGGGCGCTGGCCGCGCTTCATGCGATGGAGGGTGAGTACGAGGAGCTCACCGAGGTCGCGGAAGTGGACACCCTGCGCGCCGCCCTTGCTCTGCGCGTGACGCATGGCGCGGCGGAGTGGCAGCTGCGGGACGGCTATCAGGCCGTGCATCTGTTCTCGCGCACGCTCGCCCTCCTGGAGAACGGCAGAATGCCGGCCGCGTGGTTCCAGAAAATGCTCGTGACCTCGCGCAAGCTGAGTGACGCGTCGCGTCGGGAGCTCGATATCGCTATCTCCACGTGGTCGATGCATATCAGCGCCGAACGGTTCTTCCAGCTCCTCAAGGGCCTCATCGCCCACCTCGAGCATCGGGAGGCGCAGACGGAACCTGCGGCGCCCCCAGAGCGTTCGGTGACGCTTCTGCCCTGCGAGCGGCCCGGGACGGCAATGCTCCAGGTCGAGGGGCCCATCCATGAGGTTCTCGGGGCGTGGAAGGAGCTCGATGAGTCCGCGCGAGCCGTCCAGGCCGCGCAGCGCGCCGCCCTGCGCGACGGCACCGAGATCCCCCTGGACCCCGACCGCACGGTCGAGGAGGAGCGTCGTGCCCTTTCTCTGCCCGTCCTGCGGTTCCTGCTGCTGACCGGCGCGGACCTGCGCACCGAAGGCATCCCGGTGCCCACCGAACGGTTCCGACTCAACATCACGGTGCCGATGCTGACCCTGCTGGGCGGCAGCGATGAGCCCGGCAGCATCGATGGACAGGCACCGCTGCCGCCCACCCTGGCCCGCACCCTCGCCGGTGGACAGGACACCTGGTACCGCGTCCTCACGGACCCCAGCAGCGGAGCCTTCCTCCCGCTGCCCGCCGACCGCTACCGCCCCACCACCGCGATGCTCGAGCACCTCCGGCTGCGCAACAGCCTGTGCGCCGCCCCCGGCTGCACCCGCCCCACCTCGTGGGCCTCCGAATGCGACCACATCGAGGAATGCCACCGCGGCACCCCGGGCTACGGCGGGCTCACCGAGGTCGAGAACCTGCACCTGCTGTGCTGGCAGCACCACCTCGACAAGACGAACGGACTGCTGGACCCGGTGCGGCTCCCCACGCGCTCACGCCGCGCCCCCGGCTGCACCCATTGGTCGATCGGGGCCGACGGGGATGCGATCACCGTGATCGACGATCTCGATACAGCCAGCCTGCGGATGGTCGAGACCCTCGAAGCCGCCTGGGCAGAGCACCTGCGCGGCAAGCACGCCGCCGAGGTGGTGCAGGAGCCTCCGGGAACGGCCCCTCCGCCCTCGGCCACACCGCTAGCGCGCTCGGAGGCCCGCGCGGCGATCCCACCGCCTCGGCAGCCCCGGTCGCCAGCGCCCCGGCAGCCTCGGTCCACTGCATCCCGCCAGCCGCGATCCACACCACCCCCGGCTCCACCAGCCCCACCGCCCGGCGGCTGGGGTGACGTCGGGCCGCCGCCGTTCTGATCGGGGCACATGCCCCCGTGCCCTACCCACGTCGCTGTGTCATACCCCCTTCGTAGAGTCGAGGCCATGAAGATCCTGCACACCTCGGACTGGCATCTGGGGCGCACCCTGCACAAGGTGGACCTCCACCCGTATCAGGCTGCGTTCCTGGACTGGCTGGTGGACCTCGTCGTGCGCGAGTCCGTCGACGTCGTCGTCATCCCCGGAGATGTATACGACCGTGCCGTCCCCGCCGTCACCAGCGTGACGCTGCTGGATGACGCCCTGGCCCGCCTGGCCGCGACGGGCGCGACCGTGGTCCTGACCTCCGGGAACCATGACTCCGCCGAGCGCTTGGGGTTCGGTCGCAGCCTCATGCGCGCCGGGATCCACCTGCTCACCGACATCCCCGGCATCGACCACCCCGTCAGCGTGCAGGATGAGCACGGCGAGGTGCTGTTCTTCGGCCTGCCCTACCTCGACCCCGACCGTGCCCGCATCGACCTGGTTGGCGACGAGGAACCGCCCCTGGCACGCAGCCACGAAGCCGTCACCCGCGCTGCCCTCGAGCGGGTGCGGGAGCGTGCCGCCGCCCATGCGGACAGCGTCGGCCAAGCTCCCCGCACCGTCGTGCTCGCCCACACCTTCGTCACCGGCGGCGAAGGCTCCGATTCCGAACGCGACCTCACCGTCGGCGGCGTGGACTCCGTGCCCGCCGGGATCCTCGGTGGCATCGACTACCTCGCCCTCGGCCACCTGCACGGCTGTCAGGATCTCAGCACCCTCGTCGGCGCCCCCGCCTGGTACTCCGGCTCCCCACTGGCCTTCTCCTTCTCCGAACGCCACCACCGCAAAGCCGTGCTCCTCGTCGAACTCGGCACCCCCGGCATCCCCGCGCAGGTCACCCCCATCCCCACGCCTGTGCCGCGCCCCCTCACCGAACTGCGCGGCACCCTCGAGCAGATCCTCGCTCAGCAGGACGAACACGCCGGTGACTGGCTCAAAGCCGTCGTCACCGACCCCGCCCGGCCCGCCCACCTGCAGGAGCGCCTGCGCGAGGCCTATCCGCATCTGCTGCTGACCGAGTACGCCCCCGAGGGGCGCGAGGCCCGCACCGCCACCCCCGTCGTCCGCCGCGAACAGAACCCCCTCGAGGTCATGGACGAGTTCCTCGCCCACGTCACCGGGGCGCCGCCCACCCCCGCGGAGCACGACGTCATGGACCGTGCCTACGCCGCGGTGCGCGGCCGACGGGAGGCCTCATGAAGCTCCACCACCTGCGACTGATCGGCATCGGCCCCTTCGCGGGCACCGTCGAGATCGACCTCGCCGCCCTTGGCGCGAGCGGCATGTTCCTCCTCGAAGGCCCCACCGGCTCCGGAAAATCCACAATCCTCGATGCCATCGTGTACGCCCTGTACGGGCAGGTCGCCGGGGACACCAGCCCCGCCCGCATCCGCTCTCACTTCGCCCCGCCGCAGCAGGCCAGCGTCGTCGATCTCGTCTTCGAGACCGGCAGCGGGATCTACCGGGTGCGCCGCAGCCCCGAGTATCAGCGGCCCAAGCTGCGCGGCAGCGGCACCACCAAGGAGCAGGCCAAAGCGGTGCTGTGGCGCATCAGCTCCCCGCAGGCACTGCCGGAGGTGATCGCCGATGTCGCCGGCGGCGGTGGGGGAGTGGACGTGGTCGCCACGCGCATCGATGAGGTGGCCCGCGAGATCGAGCGCGCCATCGGACTGACCCGCGAGCAGTTCACGCAGACCGTCCTGCTGCCCCAGAACGAGTTCGCCCGCTTCCTGCGCGCTGACACGAAGGATCGTCAGCAGGTGCTGCAGCGCTTGTTCGGCACCGAGATCTACGCGGCGGTCGAGAAGGAGCTTGAGGAGCAGCGTCGGCAGGCCAAACGCGATGTCGATGCCGCCCGACAGACCCTCGCCACCGCCCTCGCCCGCTTCACCGAGGCTGCCGCGGTCGAGGACGAACCGGCCGCCCAGCTCGCCGACCACGCGGATGCGCTGCGGCTCGATACGCTCGCGGAAGGGGCCGACGGGATCCTCACCGCCGCGACCGCGCAGGAGGCCGAGGCCGTGACCGCCGCCCAGACCGCCCGCGCCGCCGAGAAGACCGCCCGCGAGGCAGCCGATGCCGCGCGCGCCGCTCGCACCCGGATCCAGCGCCGACGTGACCTCGACGAGCTCGCCGCACGGCTCGAACGCGAGGCCCCCGCCGCGGTTGCCGCGACGGCAGCGCTGCAGGCCGATGAGACCGCCCGGCCCGTCGTGGATCTGCTGCGCCGCCGCGACCGCGCCGCCACCCAGGCCACCCGGGCCGCCGAAGCGCTGACCGACGCGATGACAGCGGCGCGCGCCGCGCACCCGCACCTCGTGGGCCTGCTCGAGCAGCCCGAGGCCGCCGCCCAGCTCGCCACCGCTGCCGAGGAGGCGACCGCCGCGGCCGGTGCCCTCGCCGAGCTCGCTGAGCTCGAAACGGCGCTGCCTGCTCGGGAGCAGAAGCTCACCGCGCGGCGGGAAGCGCTCGCCACCGCGCAGCAGGCCCTTGCCGACCTCACGGACCAGCTCGCGGCCCGCCCGGCGCAGCGCACCGACCTCCTCGCCCAGCAGGAGCAGGCCCGCGAGCAGGCCGGACAGCTGCCCTCCGCGCAGCACGCCCTCCAGGAAGCGCAGCAGACCCAGCAGAACCTCTCCGCCCTCGCCGCGCAGGAGACCGCCACCGCCACCGCCCGCGACACGGCCGCCGCCACACTCGAGACGGCCCGCGAACTCGCCGAGACCGAAGCGGATCTGCGCCGCCGACGCTTCGCCGGAATCGCCGCGGAGCTCGCCGGGGGGCTCGAACCCCAGCAGCCCTGCCCGGTCTGCGGCGGCACCGAGCACCCGAGCCCCGCCGAGCCCGGCCCCGATGCCGTCTCCCCTGAGCAGGTCGAGGCTGCGGAACAGCAGCGCCGCCGTGCCGAGACCGCTCAGGCCGCCGCGCAGCAGGACCTCGCCCTGGCCGAGCAGAAGACGGCTGACCTGCGGGAGCGGACCGCCAGCATCACCGCCGAGGATGCCGCCGCAGCTGTCACCGCAGCCCAGCAGCAAGTCACCGCCGCGACCACCGCCCGGCAGCGCACCGCCGAGCTCGAGCAGCAGCTCACCGCCCACGACGAGGAGACCGCCCGCCTGAGCGCCACCCGGGAGCGCGACGCCCTCGCCGTGGAGCGCGAGGACACCGCGATCACCGCCACGCAGGACGCACTCACGGCGGATCGCGCCCGGATCACGGAGGCCCGCGGCGAGGACGCCACGATCACCGCCCGCCGCACCGCGCACACCGCGACCGCGCGCACCGCGACCGTCCTGCGTGAGGCCCTGCGCGAGCGCGAGGACGCCATGGAGCGCGCTGCCGAGCTCGAGCAGGAGACCGCCGCGGCGCTCGCCACGAGCGGCCTGGTCACCGCCGAAGCCGCCCGCGCCGCCGCGCTCGCCGACACCGAACGCACGCGCCTGCGGCAGCAGACCCAGGCCCGTGCGGTCGACGAACAGCGCCTGGCCGACGGGCTCGCCGAGGACGGCATCGCCGACACCGACGCGAGCGACACCGCCGCCGAACAGGCCGAGCACGCGGTGCACGCTGCCGCCGCGGCCCTCGAGCAGGCGTCAGCGCGCGCCCGCGAGGCCGGTGCTGTCTCCGCGCGCCGCACCGCCCGCGCGGAGCGCACCCGCGCCGCCCGCACGCTGCTGACGGAGGCCACCGCGCAGGTGCGCCGCGTCAGCGAGGAGGCCGGGGTGATCGTGCGGGTGGCGGACCTCGCGACCGGCCGCAGCGCCGACGGGGACCGCGTGCAGCTGTCCACCTACGTGCTCATGTGGCGCCTGGACGCGGTGATCGACGCCGCCAATGAGCGCTTGGCGCTCTTCTCCGGCTCCGAGCTCGAGCTGATGCGGGACACCGGCGCCCGCGGCGCCCGTCGGACCGGACTGGACCTGCTGATCCTGGACCGCCGCACCGACTGCACCCGCGTCCCCGAGACCCTCTCCGGCGGCGAGACGTTCTTCGTCTCCCTCGCCCTCGCGCTGGGGCTCGCCGACATCGTCATGGGGGAGGCCGGCGGCGTGCAGATGGAGACGCTGTTCATCGACGAGGGCTTCGGCTCCCTGGACCCCGAGACCCTCGAGACCGTGGTCCGCGAGATCGGGCGGCTCGCCCAGAGCGGCCGCACCATCGGCGTGGTCAGCCACGTCGGCGACATGAAATCTCAGATCGCCGAACAGATCCACGTGCGCCGCGGAGAGGACGACCGCTCCACCGTGACCATCACCGCCTGAGCGCGGCGCACCGCCCCAGGCCAGCGCACCACCCAGACCGGGGCGTCCCGATACGATGTTCCCTGGCCCGTGAACGCTCCCCAGGAGGACGAGAATGGTGGACTCCCTCACCGTCCAGATCGTCGTGACGATCCTCGCGGGTCTGGCCTACATCGTGGGGCTCGCTGGAATCATCGTGCCCGTCCTGCCGGGCACCATCACGATCGTGATCGCCACCCTGATCTGGGCGATCATCGTGGGCGGCTGGCCGGCCTGGATCGCCTTCGGCATCGTCCTGCTGCTCGGCGCGGCCGGTATGACCACCAGCTACGTCCTCACCGGGCGGCGTCTGCACCGCGCTGAGGTGCCGATGTGGCCGATCTACGTCGGCATCGTCTCCGGCATCGTCGGCATCTTCGTGATCCCCTTCCTGGGGCTGCCCATCGGCTTCCTGATCGGCCTGTACATCAGCGAGGCGATCCGCCAGAAGGACTGGCGCAAGGGGCTGACGACCATGTGGATCGCGCTGAAAGCCCTGGGGGTGGGGATCCTCATCGAGTTCAGCCTCGCAATGTGCTCCACCATCGTGTTCGCCATCGCCGTCACCGCGCACTTCGTCCTGTGATGCGCCAGCATCCCGCCGTCCTCTGGCCCGGTCTGAAACGGCTCCTCACCGGCTCCTGGGAGCAGCGCACCTGGTTCGTCCTCGCCGTCATCGGGGCGATCGCCTTCGCGCTGCTGCAGATCGCGACCTCCTCGATCATCGGCCGCGTCACCGAGGACGTCATCGTGCCGTCCTTCGCCGCCGGGGAGGCCCGCCCGGCTCTGCTGGCCGGTGGGGGACTGGCGATCCTCGGCATCGCGGTGGCCCGCGCCGTCTCCGTCATGGCACGCCGCGTCTTCGCAGCCGCCGCCCAGTTCGACCTGTTCCGCCTGTACCGCGAACGGCTGGTCGCGGTCTATTCGCGCGTGCCGCTGCTGTGGCACCGCCGCCAGGCCACCGGCACCCTGCTGAGCTCCGTGTACTCCGATGTCGAGGCGACATTCTTCGCGATGGCGCCATTCCCCTTCGCGATTGCGACCATCGCGATGCTGATCTACGCCACGATCGTCGTGTTCCGCATCGACCCGGTGATCCTGCTGATCATGATCGCGCTGATCGGGATCCTCATCGTGCTGAACATCCTGCTGCAGCGCATGGCCACCCCGATCGCGATGCGCTCCCAGCAGCTGCGCGCCGAAGTCGCCGAGATCGCCCATGAGTCCTTCGACGGCGCGCATGTCGTGAAGTCCCTGGGCCGCGAGGACGTCGAAGAGCAGCGCTTCACCCGCACCGCCGAAGAGCTGCGCACCACCGGCATCCGCTTCGGCTACGTGCGCGGCTGGTTCGACCCTGCGATCGACGCCCTGCCGAACCTCGGGATCCTCGCCGTCGCCGTGCTCGGCGCGTGGCGGATCTCCGAAGGGCACCTCAGCACCGGGCAGCTGGTGGAGGTCGCCTACCTGTTCACTCTCATGTCCCTGCCCATCCGCTCCTTCGGCTGGGTGCTCGGGGACCTCTCCCGCACCGTCGTCGGCGGTGGGCGCGTCCAGCAGATCCTGGATGTTACCGACCGCCGCACCTACGGCGACCAGTCCCTGCCGCCCGGACCCGGGGCGCTGCGCCTTCAGGACGTGAGCTTCGAATACCGCGATGACCCCGCGCAGATCATCCTCGGCCGCGGCGGCCGCCCCTCCGAGCATCTGCGCATCAGCTCCGCCCTGCACGACGTGACCCTGAGCGCGGACCCGACCGCCGGCACCCGGGTGCTCGCCGTGGTGGGGCCGACGGGATCCGGCAAGTCCTCCCTCGCCCTGCTCGCCGCGGGCCTCGTCCCACCCACCAGCGGGCGCATCACCCTGGACGGCGTGGACCTCGCGGACCTCACCGCCGAGGCGCTCACCGCGGATGTCGCCCTCGTGCTGCAGCAGGCCTTCGTCATCGACGCCTCGGTGCGGGAGAACATCACGCTGGGCACCGACATCGATGAGGAGACGATCCGCTGGGCCCTGCGCGTCGCCCAGGCCGAGCAGTTCGTCGACGCCCTGCCCGAAGGGATCGACACCGTGCTCGGGGAACGCGGCGGTTCCCTCTCCGGTGGGCAGCGTCAGCGCATCGCCCTCGCCCGCGCGCTGGCCCGCAAGCCCCGCCTGCTGATCCTCGATGACGCCACGAGCGCCTGCGACCCCAGTGTGGAGCTCGCGATCCTCGAGGGCATCCGCACCGAGATGACCGACTCCACCCTGCTGCTGATCGCCTACCGCAAATCCACGATCTCCCTCGCCGATCAGGTGGTGCTGCTGGACCACGGCCGCGTCACCGCCCGCGGCACCCACGAGCAGCTGCGCGCCACCAGCGGTGACTACCGCGCCCTCGTGGACGCCTACGACGAAGCGGCCATCTCCCACGAGCTGCTCGAAAGCCATGGCGCGAGCGACCAGTCGGGAGGTGACCGATGAGCGCCCCGACCTCCTCCCGCCTGGGCGGCGAGACCACCGCCGATGAGGGTGCGATCCGCACCATCCGTCGCGGCCTCGCCCTCACCCCCGAACTGCTGCAGGGCCTGTGGTTCACCCTGCTGCTCGCCGTCATCGCGACCGCCGGCAAGGTCGTCGTGCCAATCGCCGTGCAGACCATCCTGGACCGCGGCATCATCGCCCCCGACACCCCGGACATCGGATTCGTCGCAAGCGCCGCTGGGCTCGCCGCCCTCGTGCTGCTCGCCACCGCGAGCTGCAACGTGCTTATGAACCGCCGCCTGTTCCGCCTCGCCGAGACGGCGCTCGCCACCCTGCGCACCCGCGCCTTCCGCCACATTCACGACCTGTCCCTGCTCACCCAGGGCACCGAGCAGCGTGGCGCCCTCGTCTCCCGCGTCACCAGCGACGTCGACACCGTCAGCCAGTTCATGAGCTTCGGCGGCATCATGCTCGTGGTGATGAGCTTCCAGCTGCTGCTGGCCACCGTCGTGATGGCCCTGTACTCCTGGCCGCTCGCCCTCGTGGTGTGGCTGTGCTACCTGCCGGTCCTCGCCCTCATGGGCGCCCTGCAGAAACGCATCCGCGCCCGCTACCAGCAGGTCCGCATCCGCGTGGGCACCATGCTCGGCACCGTCTCCGAATCCCTCGTCGGCTCCGCGACCGTCCGCGCCTACGGCACCGAGGAACGCACCCGACGCCAGCAGGTCCAGCGCATCCGCGATGTCCGTAACGCCCAGTTCGCGGTGCTCAGACCCCAGTCCGCCTCCTTCTTCCTCTCCGAGACGGCCGATGGCCTCGCGACCGCCGTGGTCGTCGTGGTCGGGGTGCTGCTCGGCACCGGGGCGCTCGGCATCGACCTGCCCGGCGCCGACCTCACCGCCGGGGGTGTTATCGCCTTCGTGTTCCTGGTCAGCCTGTTCAGCCAGCCGGTCCGCATGGGCATCGAGATGCTCTCGGAGGCGCAGAACGCTGTGGCCGGATGGCGGCGCGTGCTCGGCGTCCTGGACACCCCGGCCGATGTGGCAGATCCCGGCGGGGCGATGGACCCCCTGACCGGGCGGCGCACCGCCCCGCATCCGGAGGCGACCGCGCTGCCGGAGGGGCTGCTGGACATTGCGGTGCGCGAGCTGCGCTACCGCTACCCGACCGGCCCCGAGGTGCTGCACGGCATCTCTGTCACCATTCCGGCTCGTTCCACTGTCGCGATCGTGGGGGAGACCGGCTCGGGCAAGACGACGTTCGCGAAGCTCCTCACCCGCATGATGGACCCCGCCTCGGGCAGCATCGAGATCGGCGGTGTGCCGCTGGACCGCGTGCCCTATGCCTCTTTGCGCTCGCGCGTGATCATGGTGCCGCAGGAGGGCTTCCTGTTCGACACCACCGTCGCCGGGAATCTCCGCTACGGCAGACCCGATGCGACCGAGGAGCAGATGCGCCAGGCGCTCGCCGAACTGGGCCTCGCCACCTGGGCGGAGGAGCTTCCCGAAGGTCTCGACACCCCCGTCGGCCAGCGTGGAGAGTCCCTCAGCGCGGGGGAGCGGCAGCTCGTGGCCCTTGCCCGTGCCTACCTCGCCGACCCCGATGTGATCGTCCTCGATGAGGCGACCAGCGCCGTGGACCCCGCCGCGGATGTCCGTCTCCAGCAGGCGATCGACGGGCTCGCGCGCGGCCGCACCACCATCACGATTGCGCACCGGCTCTCGACCGCTGAGCGGGCCGACCAGATACTCGTGCTCGACCACGGACACCTCGTCGAGCATGGCACCCATGCCGAGCTCGTGCAGCTCGACGACGGGATCTACGCGGGGCTGCACCGCTCGTGGGTGGCGCACCGCAGCGAGCGGTGAGCGGCGCCCGCCGCGGCGCGTGATTCCCTGCTATCTCAGGTCAGGGCGTCTGAGACGGACGATGGGCCAGTGCGATCCGCCATCGCGGACTGATCTCGTCGGGCGCGGTGGCGGCGCCGACGAGAGCGGAGCCATCGCCCGGTATGGCGATCTCGTCGCCTTCGAATCCTGTGACGACGAGGTCACCATCGCGGCTCCGGATCATCAATCGGACGACGGACACCTCCCCGGTATGCCCAACGCGCATGATCCCCACAAGTGTGCTGCCGAGCATGGCCTGAGTGCCCTGTGCGTGATCGATGAGCCCTGTGCGTGATCGATGAACTGCATCATCAGCTCCTCACTCTCCGGTGGTAGGTGCGTCGACATAATTGGTGCGACGGAAGTTCTCCTGGAATTCGTCCTCCGTCAGCCAGAGGCTTCCCCCGGAATTTCCGTTCACCTGAGCATTCGGGCCCCACGGGTTCTGCACCTGCATCATCTTCTCCATACTGCCGGAACCGGGTGGGTTCTCTCGCATCTCGACCGCAGCGACAACATATGAGTGGTCCGGCACGATGTTGTCAGCCTCGACGTGAGGCGTCTCGAAGATCCACCATCCGTTCTCCTCGGTCTTCGTGTCGACAACGACTGGACCATCCGCCAGATACCTCTCGATGTCCTCGAGAGTGGCACCGTCGTCATAGTGCGCGTCCTTGCCGGTGATCATTTCAAGAGCGAGCTCGGGCTGGTCCGCAGTGATGTCCTCGTACGACCCCCCATGTACTCCGCAGCGGCTTTCTCGTAGATCGAGGCCCAATTGGGTTCGCCGTCCCCGCCCTTGACCGCGGCGTTGCTGAACGTGCCCTCGACTGTGATCTCCACAGGTTCCCCCTCGTGGTACATGGTCACCGTGTAGGTCCCATCGCCATTGTCGGAGATCTGCTCCCTGAGCCATGCGGGGTCCGTGTTGGCTGTGGCACCGAGCGAGGCGAGGAACCAGCAGTCCCCGATGCCCCGTTGGTTGCTGTCCGTTGCGTCGAAAGGTTTCTCGTCGAGATCGATCTCCCCGTCCGGAGCCTGATGCCCATCTTTTGCGGTGGGATCGCCCTTGTCCCAGTCCTCAATGCCCGGGGGAATCTCCGGGTCCCCCTCCCGGTCTTCGGGATGCAGCTCCGTCCGGCTCCCATCCTCATTGCTGGAGTCGCCCCGATACCCTGAAGAGGTGCCGTTCCCGCCCCGGGACCACCCCGCTCCGTCGCCTCCTGGACCTGGTGTCGAGTCTGCGTCGGAGGCGGCATCCTGTTCGTCGGCGTGGCTCACGAGCTCGTTGGCCCGGCGCCGGAGATGGTCGGCGCAGGTCGTGAAGGCCGGTCCGACCTGGGCGTGCCATGTATGACGGAACGTTTCAGCGTCCTCGCCGGCCCAGGTGACTCCGTCGATCGAGGTGCGGAGTCTTTCGATGATCCGGTCCAGGTGCGCGGAACCCTTCTCGATGGTCCCCTCCGCCCTCACGGAGCTGCTCTGTGCGCGCCCCGAAGAATGCATTCATCATTGTCCCCCTCTTCTGGTCGCTAGAGTGTGGCGGGGAGAGCGCCGCAACCAGGGGGAGAACTCCCCATGGCAGTGCCGGAGACGTGGGCGTCCGGCGCAGCGCGGCTCACCATTCAGCAGCAGCCAGCATCGACCCGGGGGACAGAGCCGTGAGCGCGGAGCATCTCGAGAGCACCCCTACGCCGGAGGCGGACCCGCGGCGCCGCATCGTCCTCGCCGCACTGTCGGTCGTGCTCGGGGTGCTCGGCGCCGTGTGGTCGGCGGTGGCCACGGCGCTGATGATCGACATCGCCCGCATCACCTACTACCTGCCGACGCCGGATCAGGCGGGGGCCACCGAGCATCATGACTGGCACCTGCCGGCCCTGCTGCCGACGCCTCTGGGTGCCCTCGCCCTCCTCCTCGCCGCCACCGGCATCGCGCTCGGCGGGTGGGGGCTCGTGCGCCGACGCGGTGTGCGGGGCTGGGTGCTCGTGCTGCCGTGCGTCGCGCTCCTGCTCGCCACCGCCGCGTTGACCATCACCGCCGCGATCCCCCAGAGCACGGCGACGTACTGAACAGGGCGCGGACCGGAAGGCACGGCGCCGCAGACACCGTGGGCCTCCCCGTGGGCCTCATCGTGGGACCAGCGTCGGGGCCCTAGGATTCGGTCGTGTCCGATGCGCAGAACCCCTCCGATCCGCTGAACCCGCCGATCCCTCCGATCTCCGCGCGCGACGCCCCCCGCTTCCGCAGCGCCGAGAGGAAGAATGCGCTCGCCGCCGCCTTCCAGGAGCAGGGTGAGGACTACGACCGCCTGCGCCCCGGATACCCGGACGCCGTCCTCGAGGGGATCCTCGCCCAGGTGTCGCACCGACCGCCCGGTGCTGCTGCGCGGGCGATCGACCTGGGCGCCGGGACCGGCAAGCTCTCCTGGGCGCTCGCGGGCAGGGGCCTCGACGTCACCGCCGTGGACACCAGCGGCGCGATGCTCGAGACCGCACGGCGAAGCGGGCCGGCGGGCACGCAGCTCACCACCTGCCTCGCACCGGCCGAGGCCACCGGGCTCGAGACCGGCGCGGCCGAGCTGATCACGGTCGCGCAGGCCTGGCACTGGTTCGACGCCGAAGCGGCATCGGCCGAGGCGGTGCGGCTGCTCGCCCCCGACGGGGTGCTCGCCCTGGTGTGGAACGTGCTCGACGTGACCATCCCGTGGGTGCACCGGCTCTCTCGGATCATGCACGCCGGTGACATCCACCGCGAGGACTTCCTGCCCACGGTCGGCCCCGGGCTCGAGCTCGCCGCGCGCAGCGTGCACCAGTGGGAGGACCCGATGTCCACCGGCGACGTCATCGACCTCGCCCGCACCCGCAGCTACGTGATCACCGCCTCCGAGGATCGCCGCGCGAAGGTGCTGGCGAACCTCGACTGGTACCTCCACGAGCACCTCGGACACGCTCGCGGCGCGACCGTCGGCATCCCGTACCGCACCGAGCTGTTCCTGTACCGGGCGGGCTGAAGCTCAGCTATCGGAAGCGCCGCCGGCATCGGAGGGCCCGCCGGGCGGGGCGATCGCCATATCGGTCACGCGCCAGCGCTCACCATCCCAGGCGACCGTCGCGATGATCTGCCCGGAGACCGATTCGAGCGGCAGCGGCTCGAGGTTCGGGTCATCCACCAGGGTGCTTTCGGCCTGCGTGAAGTCAGCGGTGACCGTGCCGGTCGCGGGCGGCTCCCCGGTGCCCTCGAAGCTCGCATCGTGCACCTCGAAGGCACCGCCCGCGAGATAGCCGCCCTGGTCCTTCAGCACCTCGGCATTGTCCAGGAAGCTCAGGCACACCTGGCAGTTCGGGTCCACGCTCTGGCGCCACACCTCGGTGTCGCCACTGCTCATCATGTAGTCATAGCTCAGCAGCAGATGCGTGAGAGTCGCCTCCGCTCCCGCGGCGCTCTGCTCCGTCAGCTCCGGGGGATCCTCCGGACGCGGCAGCTCGGGGCGGGGCGGCTGGTCGGCAGGATCCATCGCCCGACGCCCCTCGGGCACCGGTGTGTCCTGAGACGACGAATCGCCACCGCGCAACGCCCCGATCCCCGCAATCCCGAGCGGGAGCGCGAGGAGCAGGGCGAGCACGATGACGACAAGGCGTTGGCCGGGCTTGTTCACCCGGCCAACGGTAGATCACTTCGCTCAGTGCTCGTCGTAGTGATCCTCATGCACGGCGTGCTTGTGGCCGTCATGCAGGTAGTCCACGTGATCCTCGTGCTTCACGGCCTCGTGGCCGCAGTCCTCGCCATGCTTGTGCTCGGCGACGGTGTGCTCGGCGATCTTCTTCTCGCAATCGGTGCTCATGATGTCTCCTCAGGGTTGTGCTGGTGATGCAGGACATGGGCCACGGCGTCCTCGACGACGTGCGCCACATGCGCATCGGCCAGGGAGTACACGGCTTCCCGGCCGATCCGTTCCACGGTGACCAGATGCGTCTGTCGCAGAGTGCGCAGATGCTGGGAGACCAGGGGCTGGGACAGTCCGGTGGCCTCGGTGAGGGCGCCGACGGAGCGCGGGTGCTCCGCCAGCAGCCGCACGATCTGCAGCCGCGACTCATGGCCCAGCTGCTTGAACAGCAGGGCCGCGAGCTGGGTGCCGCGATCCGTGGTCATGGAGCCATCACATCACACATATAAGAAGATTGCAATATGCACATGAAGCTATGTGTGTTCGCGCGAGGGGCCCCGGGCGCGCACTGTGAGAGCTGGGGAACATCAATTTGTAGACATGCATGGGGCTGCATACTCTTGAGGGGTGTTGGTCAGTCATCCCCGTCGGCGCGTTCTGCTGGGCGCCATCCCCCTGGTCCTTGCCGGATCCGGGCTCAGCGCCTGCACCCGCGCCTCCGAACGTCTCGATGCCGAAGCCGCCGCCGTGCCCGTCGTCGATCTCTCCGACGTCACCGAAGTCCCCGAGATCGCCGACCTCGTGCCGACGGCGATCCGTGAGCGCGGAGAGCTCGTCAACGGCGCCGAGCTCAGCTACGCGCCCGCTGAGTTCGTCGGCTCTAACGGGGAGGCGGTGGGCTTTGACATCGACCTGCTGAGCGCCATCGGAAAAGTGCTGGGGCTCGCCACCCGCACCGAAGCCGCCGTGTTCGCGCAGATCATCCCCGCCGTCGGCACCACGTACGACGTCGGCATCTCCAGCTTCACCATCAACGCCGAACGGCTCGCCTCCGTGACCATGGTGTCCTACCTGCGCGCAGGCATCTCCTACGCCGTGAAGACCGGCAACCCCTACGGCATCGACCCCGCCCACCTGTGCGGTCAGCGCGTGTGCCTGCAGGTGGGCACCTACCAGGAGGAGCTCGCCGAAAAGCGCTCCGCCCAATGCCGCGCCGATGGCCAGGGCGGCTACGACCTGCTGACCTACACCTCCAACGCCGACGCCGCCACCAACGTCGCCGGCGGCAAGGGCGACATCCTCATGGCGGACTCCCCGGTCACCGCCTACGCGATCGCCCGCTCCCGCGGCACCCTCGAGGCCATCGGCGAGATCGAGGAATCCGCCCTCAACGGCATCGTCGTCGCTCCCGACCAGCCCGAGCTCGCCGACGCGATCCGCGCCGCCGTGCAGCACCTCATCGACACCGGCC
This sequence comes from Brachybacterium sp. Marseille-Q7125, assembly GCF_023062615.1. Classification (NCBI taxonomy): domain Bacteria; kingdom Bacillati; phylum Actinomycetota; class Actinomycetes; order Micrococcales; family Dermabacteraceae; genus Brachybacterium; species Brachybacterium sp. Marseille-Q7125. Next base: position 15,817 of record NZ_JALLAL010000016.1, read on the forward strand.
TCATGGAGCGGATCCTCGCCGCCTGGGGCAACGCCGATGCCATGATCCCGACCGCGGAAGTGAACCCCGAACCGTGAGCAGCCTGACCGCACCCTCTCCCGCGCCTGCGCCCATTCGCGCCAAAGCCGCCCCGCGTCCCGGCACCTGGATCTCCGCCATCATCGTTGGGCTGCTCGCCATCGGCCTCATCGTGTTCCTCGTGACGAACCCGGTGCTCGCCTGGGGAACCGTCGCCACCTACATCCTGGATATCAAGGTGATCCAGGGGGTGGGCTGGACACTGCTGCTGACGCTGCTGTCGATGGTGCTCGGCACCGCCGTCGCGCTCACCGCCGCGATCATGCGCCGCAGCGACAACCCCGTGCTGCGCGGCGTGAGCTGGGTTTACATCTTCGTCTTCCGCGGTGTGCCGGTGTACACGCAGCTCGTGTTCTGGGGCCTATTCACCGTGATCGTCCCGAGCATCATGGGCCTATCCACCCGCGACCTGCTCACCGCCTTCTGGGCCGCCGTGATCGGCCTGGGCCTGAACGAGGGCGCCTACCTCGCGGAGATCATCCGCTCCGGCCTGAACTCCGTGGACAAGGGGCAGACTGAGGCCTCGCGGGCGCTCGGCATGAAGGAGAGCACCATCCTGCGACGCATCATCGTGCCGCAGGCCATGCGGGTGATCGTGCCGCCGCTGGGCAACGAGACCATCGGCATGCTGAAGACCACCTCGCTCGTGCTCGCCGTGCCCTTCACTCTGGATCTCACCTTCGCCACCAACGGCATCGCCAACAAGCTGTTCACCCCCATCCCGCTGCTGATCGTCGCCGCCCTGTGGTACCTCGCGATCACAAGCGTGCTCATGGTCGGCCAGCACTACCTCGAGCGGCACTTCGGGCGCGGCATCGACACCGCCCCCGTCGGCCGCCGCTCCCGCCAGGCCGCCGTGAACCGCGCCGGCACCACCCCGAACGACCCGCTCCCGGAGGTGGAGCTGTGATGAGCGCTGAGATGAGTACTGAACCCCTGGTCCGCCTGGAGAGCGTCCACAAGTCCTTCGGCGATGTGCACGTGCTGCGGGGCTGCGACCTCGCGGTCCAGCGTGGCGAGGTGGCGGTGCTGCTGGGCCCTTCCGGCTCCGGGAAATCCACGCTGCTGCGCTGCATCAACCAGCTCGAGGAACCCACCGCCGGGAAGGTGCTGATCGACGGCGTGCTGCAGGGGTACGCGCCTGAGCCGTTGCCCGATGGGCGCTGGCAGAAACTCTCCGCGGCGCAGATCGCCGCGCAGCGCTCCCGGATCGGCATGGTGTTCCAGCGCTTCCACCTGTTCCCGCACCTCACGGCGCTCGGCAACGTGATGGAGGCCCCCGTGCAGGTGCGCGGGGTCTCGAAAGCAGCGGCGCAGGCACAGGCCCGGGAGCTGCTCGCGCGGGTGGGCCTCGCGGATCGGGCCGACCACTACCCCTCCGAGCTCTCCGGCGGGCAGCAGCAGCGCGTGGCGATCGCCCGCGCGCTGGCCATGGACCCCGAGCTGATGCTGTTCGATGAGCCCACCAGCGCCCTGGACCCCGAGCTGGTCACCGAGGTCCTCACCGTGCTGCGGGACCTCGCGCGCGAGGGCATGACGATGGTGGTGGTCACCCACGAGATCGGCTTCGCCCGCGAGGTCGCCGATCAGGTGGTGTTCATGGACGAGGGCCGCATCATCGAACGCGGCAGCCCCGCGCAGGTCATCGACCACCCGCGCTCCGAGCGCCTGCAGGAGTTCCTCGCCTCGGTGCTGTGACCCGTCGGCCGTGCCGGAAGCGGCTCAGGCCGCGGGGATCTCGAACTCTCCGCGGAACTCCGGGATGGTCTCGTCCTCGCCGAGGACCTTCACCTCGGGCCGCACGTAGGCGCCCTTGAGCGCGTCGCCGGTCTGCTCGACGTAGATCGGGATGTACCCGGTGGCCTCGCCGTCGCGGCGCGGGGCGCCCTCGAAATAGGTGAAGCCGGCGGCGGTGAGCTCCTCGTCCGCGGTCGAGGCGTAGTTGACCTCCTCGCCGCCGTCGTCCAGCAGGAAGTCCCGCTGGCTGACGACGCCGCCGAACTGCTCGCCCGGCACCACCTTCACCTCGAGGTAGACCATCTCGCCGTCGGGGTTGTCGGAGGCCGCGTAGTACTCGGTGGGGTTGTTCCCCACGGCCGAGACGATGGTGACCACGTCGCCGGTCTCCTCGTCGACGAGCTCGGTGCCGATCTCCACGACCGTCCTCTCGTCGGCCGGCTCGGCCTCCTCCTCGGCGACGCCGGCTGCCGGGTCCGGCTCGGCCGGGGCCTCGTCGGCGCCGCCGCAGGCGGTCAGGGCGAGCACGGTGACGGCGGCCAGGCCGGCGAGAGCGCTACGCAGAGGCGCCCCTCCGCGGCTTCAGGACCGGGCCGGACGCTCCTCGAGCTGCCGGCGGCGAGAGCGGCCCGCCCCACCCGCCGGGGGCGCCGCGAGGGCGGCGGCGATCGCCGTGGTCAGCGGGATCGCGAGCACGAGGCCGATCGAGGCGACCAGGGTCCGGAAGATCTCCGCGGCGATCTCACCGGAGGTCAGGGTGTCCAGCAGGGAGCGGTTGATGGTGCTGGCGTACATCAGCAGCGGCAGCGCGGAGCCGATGTAGGCGTAGGCCAGCGTGTAGACGGTCGAGGCGATGTGATCGCGACCGATCCGCATGGTCGCGCTGAACACCGCGAGCCTCGAGGCCGAGGGCATGGCGGCCCGCAGCTCCCAGGCGGAGGAGGCCTGGGTGATGGTGACGTCGTTGAGGGCGCCGAGCCCGGAGATGATCACGCCGGCCAGGAACACGGCCGACAGCGACAGCTGCGGGTAGCTGGAGAAGAGGATCTGGGCGGCGTCCCCGTCGGCCCCGGTCATCCCGGTGGCGCGCCCGGCGAGCAGGGCGATCAGCACCGTCACCGCGATGCCGCCGAAGGTGCCCAGCACCGCGGTGGTGGTGCGCACCGAGATCCCGTGCGCGAAGTAGACGCAGGGGAAGATCATCGCCGACGCGGCGACCAGCGCGACCAGCACCGGGTCCTGACCGGCGAAGATCGCCGGGAGCATGAACCACAGCACGATCGCGACCCCCGCGGCGAGGCCCACCATCGCCCGCAGGCCGCTGCCGCGGGCGACGAGCGCCACCAGCAGCAGGTAGGCCAGCAGCAGCAGGCCGAGCGGCAGCGCCCGCTCGTGGTCGAAGTAGAACAGGACCGGGGCCGACGCCTCCTCGACGCCTCCAGCGTCCTGATCGCCGAGGTCGAGCACCCGCAGCCGGTCACCCGTGCGGATGCCGTCGGCCGCGATCTGGGGCGGCACCTCCACCTGGACGCTCTGCCCGTCCAGCGGGTCCGCACGGCCGACCGCCTCGACGAGGACGCTCTCCTCGGTGTCCCCGACCTCCGGCACCTCGGTGACGGTGACCGGGACGATCTCGACGCCCGGGGCGAGGAACTCGGACTCGGCGGCGGGGGCGGACGCGCCGGGCCACAGGATGATCAGACCCGCGACGGTCGCGGCGAGCAGCGCGAGGACCAGCGCGGTGAGCACCCTCCGCGGACGGCGGCCGACGGGCGCGGGGGAGCCGTCGCCGTGGGAGTGCGAGTGGGTGTGCGCGGGGGCGGGCGCATCGTCCGCGCGACGCGCCCGCCTGCCGTGGCTCACCACTCCAGGATCTGCCAACGCTTCTTCTTCGCCGCGGCGTACAGCCCCAGGTCCGGGGCGATTGCGGCGGGGTGGCCGACGAGCTCCAGCCAGGCGGCATCGGCGTGCGAGTCGCCGTAACCGTAGGAGGCGGCGAGGTCCGCGCCGTGCTGGTCCGCGTACTTGCGCAGCCAGTTCGCGCGCGCCTCGTCCACCAGCGGCGGGGTGGCCAGGAACCCGGTCATCACGCCGTCCGCGTCCTCATCCATATGCGTGGCGATGACGTCGTCGAACAGGTCCGCGATCGGCGCCACGAGCACATCCAGCGCCCCGGTGACCAGCACCGTGCGATGCCCTGCGGCGCGGTGGCGCTCGATGGTCTGCAATGCCTCCGGGCGGATCGAGGCGCGGATCCGCCGCCCCGCCTCCCCGGCCATGATGCGGCGCAGGTCCTCGCTGCGATGCCCCGCATAGCGGCGGTTGACCAGGCGGATCAGCTCGGAGCGGTCGCGCTTCTCCGCCCGCAGGTAACCGGGCACGGAGGTCAGCAGGGCGGAGACCTCTCCGGGCCAGGTGCGGCGAGGCCGCGTGGCCCGCACCACCGCGAAGTACTGCTGCACGATGTTCGTGGCCAGCACCGTGCCGTCCAGGTCGAAGACCGCCAGCGTGCCCGTGCCGGGCTTCAGATCCTCCGGCGGGCGGTTCGCGCGGCGCCGCGAGGCGGCCTTCGCCCGCGAGTACGCCTTGGTCAGCTCGGTCACGGCCGGCAGATGCTGCTGCTGGAAGTACTCGCGCCAGGAGATCTCGGTGACATCGAAGTCATGCGTGGTCAAAAACTGCGCGGGTAGCTCCTCGCGCAGCGCCCGGGTGTTCGCATCGTCGAAGACCATCTCGGTCTTCGTGTAGTGGCGGTACAGCTCGATGTACTTGCGCAGAGTGGACAGGCCCGAGGTCGCCTTGTGCAGGGAGCTGGTCCATTCGCGGGTGCGGCGCGTGGCCGGCAGATGCGCCACCACCTGCGAGCCGAGCCGGGCACCGAGCTCCTTGGCCCGGAACCGCTGCTCCACCATCTCCACCGCGGGGAAGGACCACTCGGGCACCACGATCGGGCGGCCCCTGTCATCCTCCAGCGGATGCTCCAGGAAGTACTCGCGCACCGCGGAGACCATGTCGTGGAACGGCAGCGGATTGGTGTTGCCGGAGACCACCTGGAAGTACGCCTCATCGCCGCGCCGCTCGGTGTCCTGGGTGGCCAGCGCCACGATCACATTGACCACGAAGTCCACCGGGATGACGTCCAGGATCGTGTCCGCGACGCCCGGAAACTCCGGCAGCAGACCCTTGCCGTAGGCCATGATCAGCGGGTCGGCAACCTTGTAGCCGTCGATCCAGCCGGGGTAGGGGCGGCGCACCGCGGACTCGATGATCGACGGGCGCACGAAGGACACGCGGTGCCCGGCATCGGCCCACATCTCCTCAGCCACCTGCTCGGCCATCGCCTTGGTGAAGGTGTAGATATCGGTCCAGCCGACGGACTGGGCGCGGGTGCGGCCGAAGTCCACCAAGCGCTCATCGACCCACGCCTTGCGCGCCTCCTCCGAGGAGGCGGCCACGGCCTTGGGGCCCATGCGGCCCACGGCGTGCTTCGCGCTGCGGATCTGCGATCGCAGGGTCTCGGGCCGACGGGACTCCGCCTCCACGCGGGTACGCGCGGCCAGCGCCGCCTCGTACTCATCGCGCCAGTTCACGGTGGCTGGCAGGCGACCCTCCCGGCGCAGACCCTTGGAGATGCCGCCCACATAGGCGGTGGACACATGGATCACATGCGGGTCCTGCCCGGAGGCCAACAGGGCCTCGTACAGGTTCTTGGCCCCGCCCACATTGGTGCGGAACGCCTCATCGATCGGCGGGTCGAAGGACACCGAGGACGCCGAGTGGATCACCACATCGACCGGTTCGGTGATCTCCGGCATGTCCGTGAGGTCACCCTCGAGGGCGCTCACGCGCTCAGCGAAGATCTGCGCGACGCGCTCGGTGCCGCCCTCGCCCAGCTCGTCCGCCCACGAGGCGAACACTGGCTTCTTCAGCAGCTGCTCGAGCCGCCGGTTCCCGGAGACGGAGCCCTTGGGACGCACCAGGGCGGTGACATGGACGTCCTCGGTGGTCTCCAGCAGGGAGCGCAGCACGGCCTGTCCCAGAAAGCCGGTGACACCGGTGAGCAGGATCCGGCGGCCGCCGGGCACGGCTGCGGCAGAGCGGTCAGTGGTGTGGGGCATGGGATGTATCGTAGCGGCCATGCACAGGGCCCTGATCACCGGCGGCACCTCAGGCATCGGGGCCGCGTTCGCCAGAGCGTTCGCCACGCGTGGCGTGTCTCTCGTGCTCGTCGCACGCAACGCCGCGCGCCTGGATGAGACCGCCGCACAGCTGCGCGCCGACCACGGCATCGAGGTGGAGACCCTCGTCGCCGATCTCGCCGACCGCGAGGCTCAGCAGCGCGTGGCCGACCGGCTCGAAGCCCCCACCGACCCCGTCGACGTGTTCGTCAACAACGCCGGTTTCTCCGTGCGCGCGGGCCTGCTCGATGAGGACATCTCCCCGCACGACCTCGGCTTCGAGGTGATGATCCGCGCGGTCCTCAAGCTCGGCGGCGCCGCCGGACGGGCCATGCGCGAGCGCGGGCACGGCTGGATCATCAACATCGGCTCCGTCTCCGCCCTGGTCACCCAGAACAACTACTCCGCCATCAAGGCCTGGGTGGGCAACTACTCCGAATCCCTGGGCGTGCAGCTGGCCGGCACCGGCGTGCAGGTCACCGCGCTGATGCCCGGCTGGGTGCGCACCGAGTTCCATTCCCGCGCCGGCATCAAGGGCTCTTCCATCCCCGGGGTGCTGTGGCTGGACGCCGACCGCCTGGTGGAGGACTGCCTGCGCGATGTTGCCCGCGGCAAGCCGGTCTCGATCCCCTCGACGCGCTGGAAGCTCATCGCCGCGGTGCTGCGCACCACCCCGCGCGGCCTCATCGCCCGTCTCAGCGCTCTGCTCAGCCACCGCCGCAGCCGGGAGAGGTGAGCCGATGATCTCGCTGTCCGCTCGCAGCCGCGGCCAGGGCTGGGAGAAGCCGCCGCCGGAGCTGGCGAAGTTCCGCTCCCGCTGGCGGGCGAACGTCCGCTTCGTGCTGCAGCGCGTGATCTTCCGCGCGGTGGTCAACTCCGCGGTGACCCCGAGTGCGACCGTGCCCCGTCGGGTGCGCTCCGTGCGCGGTCCCTTTGTGCTGGTCGCCAACCACACCAGCCACGTCGATGGGCCGCTGCTGGCGATGAGCATGCCGTGGACGCAGGCGCGCTACCTCTCCACCGGGGTGGCGGCCGACTACTGGTTCGATCATTGGCCGCGCCGCGTGTTCGTGCGCGGGATGATGAACGCCTTTCCGATCGACCGCGGCGGCTCCCGCAAGCACTCCGGGACCTCTCGCCGTCTGCTGCGCTCGGGTGTGCCGATCCTGGTGTTCCCCGAGGGTGGGCGGCAGAAGACCGGCGTCATGGCCGAGTTCAAGCCCGGTGCGGCGGCCCTCGCGATCGGCGTGGGCGTGCCCGTGGTGCCGGCGGCGATCATCGGCGGCCACGAGGCGATGCCCAAGGGGCGCTCCTGGCCCAAACCCGGCCGGCCCCCCGTCGGCGTGGTCTTCGGCGAGCCGATGATCTCCTACGAAGGGGAGTCCGCCGTGGACTACAGCGCCCGCATCCAGCAGCGCGTCAAAGAGCTGTACGACGAGTATCACGACGAGATCCTCGGCCCGGGCGGGTCGGGAGAGAAGGAGTCCGCATGAACCAGAGGCTGAGCGCCCGCGAGGTCAAGCGGCACAAGTGGTGGGGCTGGGGCCTGGATGACGTCACCTTCCGTTGGGACAACAAGCCCGCCTTCGCGCCGCTGGCGAAGCGGAAGATCGGCGTGGACCTCGCCTCCCTCACCCCGAGCGAGCCGCAGCTGAGCGACCACGAGGTGCCGCCGACGCGCCTGCCGGGAGCGGTGCGTGAGCTGCTGGCGGGCGCCGTCGGCCCCGAGAACGTGCTGGATGACGACGAGTACCGCGTGGTCCACTCCTTCGGCCGTTCCCTGCCGGACCTGTTCCGCGTGCGCACCGGCGACTTCGCCCGGCTGGTGGATGCGATTGTCTACCCCGCGAGTGAGGAGGAGGTCGCCGCGGTGCTGCGCGTCGTCCTCGAGCAGGACCTCGTGCTTATCCCCTACGGCGGCGGGTCGTGCATCTCCGGCTCGGTCACCCCGGACCCGGCCGAGGAGCGCCCGGTGATCACCATGAACCTGGGCCGGATGCGGGATGTCCTCGAGATCGACGAGACCGCGGGTCTGGCCCGTGTGGAGGCCGGCGTGTACGGCCCCGACCTCGAGGAGCAGCTGAACGCCCGCGGCTGGACCATGGGCCACTTCCCCGACTCCTTCACGTACTCGACCGTCGGTGGCTGGGCGGCCACCCGCTCCACCGGGATGCAGTCCGACAAGTACGGGGATATCGAGGACATCGTGCGCGGCATGCGGGTGGTCCACCCCGAAGGCACCGTGGTCACCAAGCCCATCCCCGGCCGCGATGCCGGCCCGAGCGTCCACGAAATGATCCTGGGCAGCGAGGGGCGGCTCGGCATCATCACCGAGGCGACCGTGCAGGTGCACCGCATCGCCCCGGTCCGCCAGGTCATCGCCTACATGTTCCCCGACTGGGAGCATGGCATCCGCGGGATGCACGCGATCGCTCGCAACACCGATGTGGCGCCCACCTTCGCGCGGCTGTCCGACGGGCCGGAGACCGAGTTCTCCCTGTCCATGGTCAAGGAGCCGACGTCGGCGAAGTCCAAGGTCGCCGCGAAGGTGCAGGAGGGGCTGTTCGCCTATCTGCGCTCTCAGGGCTGGGACACGAGCGAGGAGATGTGCATCTCCTACGTGTGCTTCGAAGGCTCGAAGCAGTCCGTGGACGCCCAGAAGGCGATCGTGAAGAAGATCGTGAAGAACAACGGCGGCATCACCCTCGGTGCCGGGCCCGGCGCGATCTACGACCAGAAGAAGTTCGACACCCCCTACCTGCGGGACTTCCTCATGGACTACCAGGTCTTCGGCGATGTCTGCGAGACCGGCGCCACCTGGTCACGGCTGAACGAGGTCCACTCGCGGGTGTACGACGCGTTCTATGCGGCGCAGGCGCAGCAGGGTCTGCCCGGCTTCATGTTCTGCCACATGTCGCACAGCTACCACGGCGGGGCCTGCCTGTACTTCACCTTCGCCTTCCCCTTCTCCTCACCGGAGCAGGCGCTCGAGCAGTACTACACCGCCAAGCGCGCCGTCCAGCAGACCTTCGTGGACCTCGACTCCGGGGTGTCCCACCATCACGGCGTGGGCACCGAGCATCTACCGTGGATGCGGCAGGACCAGGGCGAGGTGGGAATGTGCCTGATCGAGGGCCTGTTCGAGATGACCGACCCGGGCCGGAACCTCAACCCCGGCAAGGTCGCCACCCCCTGAGCTGACGCGGGCTAGGACCACGATGCCGACCGCACCCCATCCGGTGCTCGTGCTGCGCCACGGCGAATCCACCGCGAACGTCGAGGGGCTGATCGCCTCCGCCCCCGGCCCGCGCACCCTGGTGGAGGTGGGGCTGACCGAGCGCGGACGCGAACAGGCGCGAGCGGCCAGCGCCGTGGCGCGTCGAGCCGGGCTCGGAACGGACACCGTGATCATCACCAGCGACTTCGCGCGCGCCCGCCAGACCGCGGAGCTGTTCGCCACGGGGCTGGGAGCGGGCGCGCCGTTGCTAGATCAGCGTCTGCGTGAGCGTGACTTCGGGATCCACGACGGCGGCCCGCACACGGCCTACGACGGGATCTGGGCGGTGGACCTCGCGCGCGGCGAACACACGGACGAGGTGGAGAGCGTTCAGCACGTGGCCGACCGGACCCTCGCCGTGCTGGAGCGGGCCGATGCCGCCGCCCGCTGTGCTCCCGTGGTGCTCGTGGCCCACGGAGATGTGCTGCAGATCCTGCTGGCGCTCGCCGCGGGCATGGACCCGCATGACCATCGAAAGCAGCCTCCGCTTGGCAATGCAGAGCTGCGCGCAGTGGGGAATGCGAGACCGCCGCTCTCGAGTCGAAGCTGAGAGCGGCGGTCGCCGACGCTGAGAAGTTGGCGCGAGGGTCAGGCGTTCAGGACCTTCATCATGCCCGGGAGGTCCTCAGCGAGGTTGTCCCGCCACAGCCCCCACTCGTGGGTGGCTCCCCGCACCACCTGGAAGTCGTGGTCGATGCCGGCGGCGGCGAGCTCTCCCGCGAAACGCTCCTGATTGGGATGGACGATGTTCTCGATGAAATCGGCGCCCACCTCCCCAAGCTTCTCCTCGAAGGTGGCCAGCAGATCCGGGTTGTCGAACAGACCGTCGAAGAAGTCTCCCCAGGGGCCGTCCCCGGTGCGCAGGAACACGCGCTTGCCCTTGTACTTGTCGATGTTGTCGATCGGGTTGTAGCCGCGAGCGATCTGCGGGTACCAGTCGTGGCCCCAGGTGGCGCCGGGCAGGTTCGAGGTGCCGAAGTACTTCTCCGCGTCAAAGGCAGGGCAGATCCAGATCGCCCCGCCCACCAAGGTCGAATCGGGGTGACGGTCCGAGCAGTCAGCAGGACCGGAGTAGGAGCTCACGGACCGGAAGTGGCCCCAGTACCGCTGGCCGAGCGCGAGGGCGCCCCAGCCGCCCATCGACAGTCCGCCGATCGCCATGGAGTCCGGACGGGTGCGGAAGTTCTCGTGCACGAACGGCAGCACCTGGGTCATGATGAACGATTCCCAGGCGGCCTCGCGTCCCGGCAGGGGGAAGTTCGCGTTGGAGTAGAAGGAGCCCGCGCCGCCATCGGGCATCACGACGATGACCTCATGCTTCTCGGTCTGCTCGAGGACGCCGCCGGCTTTCGTCCAGTCCAGGAAGAGGCCGCCGCGGCCATGCAGGAGCAGCAGCACGGGGTAGCGGCGGTCGGAGTTTTCGGTGTAGCTGGGCGGGACGGTGACGCGGAAGGACGGCGGGAAGGTCTTGACCATGCCGCCGGTGTCCACCCGGAAGTCCACCGAGCGGATGTCGTGATGGATCCACGGGCTGCCGTCGATCATCCTGAGCCCGGCGGCGTTGTGGAAGTCGCCCAGCTGTGCGGCGTTCGCGGCGGTGCCGCCCACGGCGACGAGAGGGGCGAGGGCCGCGGCCCCCATAAGCAGTCGGCGGCGGGTGGTGGTCAGCGGGGTGGTCGGGCTCATGCGTGCTCTCCTCCAAGACGCGACGTGGGTGCGAGCGGCACAGGTAACAGATGTGCGCAGCGCCACCGTGTGAGGAGCGGGGCGTGCATCGCAAGCAGCGCAGGTCACAGCGCGTTTTGGTGGAGAAGGTGGGCTAGCACTTAGGTGCTGGGCCGGGGCGGCGTCGGCACTTTCGATCGATGGCCGAAAGGGCCCGTGCAGGGTGCGGGCTCCCTCGCCGTTGAAGGAGCCCTTCGCTGCAGGCTAACGGGGTGGCGTGCGGCGCAGGTCACGCCGAGGTCACGATATTGTGAGCACCTGTCTTCGGGGGTGGGGGCTTTCTCAGGGGTGGAGGAGCGGTGACCGCGGTCCTTCTCAGCGCCGGGGAGCGACCCTACGATGGGAGCTCCCCAGCGCCGCGCGTGCGCGTCGGCGACCGCCCCACCGCGAAGGATGGACATGACACTGCGCATCGCCGTGTTCGGCGAGAACCGGCACGAGAAGGTGGACCCGACGGTCCAGAAGATCTACCCCGAGGGCATGCATACGGTTATCGCCGACGGGCTGCGTGAGACCCTCGCCGCGGATGGGGTCGACGCTGAGGTGCGGATCGCCCTGCTCGATGACATCCACGAGAGCCTCTCCGAGGAGGCGCTCGCCGAGACCGACGTGCTCACCTGGTGGGGGCACATGGCCCACCAGGATGTGCCCGATGAGGTGGTCCAGCGCGTGGTCCGCCGCGTCCATGCCGGCATGGGCTTCATCCCGCTGCATTCGGCCCACTACTCCAAGCCCTTCATCGCCCTCATGGGCACCACCTGCAACCTGCTGTGGCGCAATGAGGGTGAGGAGGAGCGGGTGTGGACCGTGAATGCCTCCCACCCCATCGCGCGGGGCGTGCCCCACCCCATCGTCATCCCCGCCCAGGAGATGTACGGGGAGATGTTCGACATCCCCGCCCCCGATGAGCTCGTGTTCATCTCCTCCTTCGCCGGGGGCGAGGTATTCCGCTCCGGCTGCGTGTTCCGCCGCGGCAAGGGCAAGATCTTCTACTTCAGCCCCGGGGACCAGGAGTACCCCGTGTACCGGCAGGCGGAGATCCGCCGTGTGCTCGCCAACGCCGTGGTGTGGGCGCGCCCTGAGGAGCGCCCCGCCGTGCCGGTGAAGATTGACAATGCGCAGCGTGACTGGTTCCGCGGAGAGGAGGCCGAGCGTGTCATCTGAGGTTCGAATCCCCGCTGACCGCAGAGCACGGGTGGTCATCGTCGGCGCCGGCTCCATGGGGGCCTGGTGGGCGCGCGAGGTCGTCGCGAGCGATGTCGCCGAGCTGGTCGGGGTCGCCGACCTGGCCGAGGGCGCGCCGCAGCGGGTTATCGACCAGTCCGGGGCCGCGGACCCGTCGGCCATCGCGACGGGGACCGACGGGGTGGCGCTCGCCCTCGACCTGGACGCGGACCTCCTGATCAACCCGACAGTGCCGCTGGCTCATCATCCGGTCACCGTCGCTGCCCTGCACGCCGGAATCCCGGTGCTGGGGGAGAAGCCGGTCACCGAGACGCTGCCGGAGGCGCTGAGCCTCGTGGCGCATGCGGAGCTGACCGGGGTGCCGTTCATGGTCTCCCAGTCGCGGCGGTTCTTCCGGCAGGTGCGCCAGCTGCGCTCCTTCGTCGCGTCCCATGGGCCGACGGTCATGACCAGCGCATTCTTCTCGCTGTTCACCGAGCACGACGGGTACCGCCGCGAGCAGGACCACCCACTGCTGCGCGATATGGGCATCCACGCCTTCGATGCCGCCCGCTACATCCTGGACGCAGACCCGGTGGCGGTCACCGCCGTCGGAGCGCGGCCCGAATGGAGCGTGTACCGGCACGATGCGACGGTCTCGGCGACCTTCGAGATGTCCGACGGCTCCCTGTTCGCCTACCACGGCACGTGGAACGCCCGCGGGCTGCCGACCTGGTGGAACAGCGAGTGGCGGATCGGGGCGCAGCGCGGCAGCGCCACCTGGGACGGCATTGGCGCTCCGGTGCTCGGCACCGAGGATGAGCAGGAGACCGAGCGGCTGCGGGCGGCGATCGCCGCCGAGGACGCGCCGGAGCCGGATCAGATCGCCGCCTCGCTCGTGGAGTTCGTCTCCGCCCTGCGGGAGGGCCGCACACCCCTGTGCGAGGTCCACGAGAACCTGCTGAGCTTCGCGATGGTCGAAGCGGCCGTCGCCGCCGTGGAGCGAGGAGAGCGCGTGCTGATCGATGATCTGCTCGAGGAGGCCCGGCAGGATGCGATCACCGCCGAGGCCGACCCGGCGGCACGGGAGATCCTGCAGTCCTGGCCCACCGTGCGCGAAGCGCTCGTGGCCCCACACTGAGCGGGGTGTGCCGGGCGTGTGCCCGGACATGCGAAACGCCCCTCATCTGCGCGTACTGTGCAGATGAGGGGCATTTCGTGTGGCGCGCCCGGAGGGATTCGAACCCCCAACCTTCTGATCCGTAGTCAGATGCTCTATCCGTTAAGCTACGGGCGCCCGTCGGCCAAACCGACCTCACCGATACTACTGGCGGGCTCCTCCCGGCGCCAATCCTGGCGCCATGAGCCTGCTCACAGCCGGTAGATGAGGTGCGCTGGGGCTTGGCCGACCCGTTCTCACCAGCCCTGCTGCGGAGGCTGCGGGGGCTGCTGACCGCCCTGGTTCGGAGGCTGCGACCACGGCTGCTGGCCACCCTGCTGCGGAGGCTGTGACCGCGGCTGCTGACCGCCCTGCTGCGGGGCCTGCGGCGGGGCAGGGGGCGGCGACGGCTGACCCCACGGCTGCGGAGAGGACTGAGGCTGCGGGGAGGGCTGACCGGGCATGCCCTGCGCGCCACCCTGCGGGGCGGGCGAGGGAGCGGAGGCGTACGGGGGCTGTGCGCCGCCACCGCCGCTGTTCTTGCCCTTGCGGCTGCGCAGCACGAAGAACGCGACCGCCGCGAGCGCCAGCAGCAGCAGGAAGCCCAGGAAGAGGACGACGAGGATGACGATCAGCCAGGGGAAGCCGCCGGCGTCGGCGCGGATCTCGAGAGTGTCCGTGTCGAGCTCGCTCAGACCGGTGATGGTCACCGTGTTGCCGTCGATCTCACCCGCGGTGGTCGACTCCACCTTGCCCGGGAAGGAGAAGCTCATACGGTAATCCAGGCCCTGCATAGAGGGATCGGTGACGTCGGCTTCCGCAGTCTCCGCGCCGAGATCGAGGGTGAGGATGAGCTGGCCGTCCTCCTCGACGAGCGAGAGGCCGTCACCGAACTTCCCGTCGACCATCACCCCGTTGACGGTGCACCCGAGCCGACCGTCCTCTTCATAGGGAGCGACCTTGGGCGCGTTCTCGTTCGCGAAGTCGATCTCCTTCTCGATGTCGCGGCAGAAGTCCTCGGCACTGGAGTAGAGGCCGGCGAGCATCTCCTCGTCCACGGCGACGTCGAGGGCGAACTCGATAGTCTCCGCGTCCTTGATCTCGAAGTCCGCGTGGAACTTGCCGCATCCCGCCATCACCAGAAGGAACGGCAGCAGCAGAAGGGCGGCAATCCGGCGCCGCACAGAAGAAGTGGTGGTCATCGATCCCCCAGATGGTCGGTGCGTAGTGCGCGCACCGCCGGGATCGGCATTGGACGCCTGGCGGGTGCGCGTGTTGCTGAGCCTACTCGGGCCGCGGGGCGTTCCGCCGAGCGACGGGGGAGTCGTCACGGGAATGTGACGGTGCGTTCAGATCACTACTTCCAGAACATGAGCATGCCGCCGCCCACCAGCAGGAGCCCGAATCCCGCGGCGAGGTTCCAATCCCCGATCGGCAGCGGCAGGGTGCCCGACGAAATGTAGTAGGTCACCAGGTACACAAGCCCCAGGATGAGGAACACGACGGCGGTGGGAGCGAGCCACTGCGGATTCTGCGTCGCCGCGGCCACCCGTCGGCCCCGGGTGCGGCGCGATTCTTCTGCCGCGGCCGTGCGCACCGAGGTGGAGCGGGTGGAGTCCTTCGCCTTCTCGGGGACCTCGCCGCCGGCGGGCTTCTTCGCGCCCTTGACGGGATCTTTCGCCTTCGTGACCGGGTCCTTCGCGCCCCCGGCGGGGCTCTTCGGGTTCCGCGTGCTCTTCACCGGGGTCTTGGCGCCCTTCTTCTTCCTGCTCTTGGCCATCTCCCGGTGCTCCTTCAGGGCTTCGACGATGTGACGCACGGGCATCGCCGCGCGGGCCCGCGGACACGGGCCGTGGCCTAGGGTAATGGGCGTCCCCTCCACCGTGCGAGGCGAGGAGCCGCCATGGACCGCCGCACCGGCCCGCAGACGTCGCCGCGCAGCCTGCGTTCGCGCACGGGTGTGGTCGCCGTGATGCTCCTGGCAGGCGTGCTGTTCGCCACCACGGCCCGCCTGGGAGACGGTGGCTCCATCCGCGATGAGAGCGCCGACGTGAGCAGTGTGCTGCGTGAACGCACCCAGACCATCGAGCGGCTCTCGGCGGACAACGCCGCCAAACGCGAGCAGATCGAGGAGCTCACCGGGCAGGCCGCCGGCCAGTCCCTCGCCTCCCGCACCGAGGAGGTGGCGCGCACCGTCGGGCTCTCCGAGGTGACCGGACCCGGCCTGCAGATCACCCTGACCGATGCGCCTAGCGGCTCCCTCGGCACGATCCCCGGGGCACGGCCCGATGACCTCGTGGTGCACCAGCAGGACCTCGAGGCCTACATCAACGCGCTGTGGGCCGGTGGTGCCGAGGCGATGATGCTGCAGGACCAGCGGGTGATCGCCGGCAGCGCCTTCCGCTGCGCCGGCAACACCCTGCTGCTCGAGGGCAGGGTCTACTCCCCGCCGTTCACGATCACCGTGATCGGACCGACCGAGCAGATGCTCCAGGCCTTGGAGGTTGCTCCCGGGGTCGCGGTGTACCGTGAATGGGTGGAACACGTGAGCCTGGGGGAGCAGATCGAGATCCTCCCCGAGACGACTTTGCCGGCCTACTCCGGCTCCCTCACTCTCACCGCGGCGGTGGCCGGATGAGCGACCGTCGCCGTGGCGCCCAGCCCAGCCGCGGCGTCGCGGTCATCGGCATCATCGGAGAGCTGCTGCTGACCCTCGGCGCCCTGCTGCTGCTGTTCCTCGTGTGGCAGCTGTGGTGGACCGACGTGATCGCCGATCGCGAGCAGGCCAGGATCATCGACACGATCAGCGATCAGTGGGGTGAGGTGGACTCCCAGAAGATCGCCACCCCGCGCGAGGGCCCGCCGCCTGCCCTGGACACCCCCGCCGACACCATGGTGTTCGGGGCCATGCACGTGCCCGACTTCGACCGCGAGACGTTCCCCCTGGCCGAGGGCGTGAGCCTCGAGGAGGTCCTCAATGTCAAGGGGGCCGGTCACTACCCGGAGACCGCCCTGCCCGGCGAGGTGGGGAATTTCTCCGTGGCCGGGCACCGCAACACCTACGGCCGCGTCTTCGAGGACATCGCCCGTCTGCAGGAGGGCGATCCGATCGTGGTGGAGACGGCCGATGCGTTCCTGGTCTACGAAGTCACCTCCTGGGAGGTGGTCATGCCCGGTGACGTCGACGTGATCGCCCCGGTCCCCGGTGATTTTCAGGCCGAGCCCACCGAGCGGATGCTCACCATGACCGCCTGCCACCCGATGTACTCCGCGCGAGAGCGCTACATCGTCCATGCCCGCTTTGCGTACTGGACGGCGCGGGAGGATGGCATTCCTCCGGCCCTCGCCGAGGAGGAGGGTGCCTGATGTACGGCTGGCTGTTCCGCCATCTGCCCGGTCCGCTGTGGGTCCGGATCCTGCTGATTCTGCTGCTGCTGGCCGGAGTGATCGTGCTGCTGTTCGGCTGGGTGTTCCCGGCGATCGCCCCGTACATGCCGTTCAACGACGGGCTCGTGGGATCCACGGCACCGCCGGACAGCTGAGCGCCGCTGGACAGCTGAGCGCCGCTGGACAGCTGAGCCTCAGCCGGCTGTCATCAGCGGCCGCAGACCTTCCGCCCGGGCCTGGGCATCGACGCCGTCGCACAGCTCCAGGAAGTTCGCCAGCATCAGGTGCCCGTTCTCGGTGAGCACCGACTCCGGATGGAACTGCACCCCATGCAGCGGCAGCGTCCGATGCGCGAGCCCCATCACCATGCCGTCCGCGGTGCGGGCCGTCACCTCGAGCTCCTCCGGGACCGTCTTCGGCACCACGGCGAGCGAGTGGTAGCGGGTGGCCGTCATCGGCGAGGGGGCGTGGGCGAACACGCTGCGGCCCTCATGCGTGAGCGAGCTCGTGCGTCCGTGCATGAGCTGCGGGGCGTGCGTCACCGTCGCCCCGAAGGCCTGCCCCAGCGCCTGGTGGCCCAGGCAGACCCCGAGCATCGGCACCGCGAGCTCCGCGCAGCGTGCGATCACCGCCAGGCTCTGGCCGGCGGTCGAGGGCGTGCCGGGGCCTGGGGAGATCAGCACCCCGTCGTACCCGGTCAGATCCACCGTGCCGTCCCGCCGCGGCACCTCGTCATTGCGCACCACGTGGGTGTCGGCACCCATCTGCTGCAGGTAGCCGACGATCGTCCACACGAAGCTGTCGTAGTTGTCGACCACCAGGATCCGGGCGCCGCCCGGTCCGTGCTCAGCCATTGCCGCCGTTGCCGCGGTTCCCGCGCCCGTTGTTCTCCCCGGGCGCATTGCCGCCCGCGTTGTTGCCGTTCCCGCCCGAGGGATCCTCCTCCGTGGGCTCATCCGTCGGGTCCTCCGGATCCGGCTCTTCGGTCGGATCCTCCGTCGGTTCCGGCGTGGGCTCCGGGCCGGAGGAGACCACGATCGTGATCGTGGTGCCGCGGTCGGTCTCCTCGTTCGCCGGGGGATCGGTGCGGATCACGTGCCCCTCGGGGACGGAGTCGGAATGCTCCTGGACCACCTCGGAGCCGGTGAAGCCGGCATCGCGCAGCGCTTGTCGCGCATCCTCAAGGCTCTGCCCGGTGACATTGGGAACCGCGACCGGGCCGGGCTCCGCCGCGACCACGAGGTCCACGCGCGAGCCGAAGCGGGCGGTGCCGGCATCGGCCCCCGGCGTCTGGCTCAGCACCGTGTTCGGATCCGCATCCTCGGACTCCCGGGCGGAGGGATCGGGGACCTGGAAGCCGCGGGCCTCCAGCTGCTCCTTGGCCTGCTCGAAGGGGATGCCCACCACATCGGGCACCTGCACATCACCGGAGGCGAAACGCACCGTCACCTCGGAGCCCTGGTCCACCGACGCCCCGCCCTGCGGGTTCGTGCTGGCCACCGTGCCCTGCTCCTGCGGGACATCCTCTGTCTCCCCTTCGACCATCACCAGGCCGACCTTCTCCAGAGCTTTGCGGGCCTCCTCGCGGGTCTTGCCCTCCAGGTCCTCCGGCACGGTCACCGCATCGGGTCCGGCGGAGACCGTCACGGCGACCGCGGAACCGGATTCGACCTCTTCACCGGCGGGGGGATCGGTGCTGATCACCTGCCCGGTCTCCACCTCTGTGGAGGCCACCTGCTCGAAGCTCGGCTCAAGGCCCTGTTCGGTGAGCGCCGTGCCTGCCTCCTCCTCGCTGAGCCCCACCACGTCCGGGACCGTCACCATCTGGGGGCCATCCGGCTTCCACGGCTGCAGGACAGCCAGGGCGGCCGCGATGAGACCCAGCACCGCGAGAACGATCAGGACGAACAGCCACCAGGGCTTCTTCTCTGGCTCGAGCTCCTCCTCGGAGCGCAGCGCCAGCGGGCCCGTCGCGGGGCTCGGGGACGAGGCAGAGTCCGCCCCGGCAGCCCCAGTGCCCGCGGCACCGACCCCGGCGGCGACCATCGGCAGCGCCTCGGTGGCATCGTCCACGGTGGACAGCACCGTCGTGGCCTCCGGATCCTCCCCGGCCGCGGCCGCAGCCGCCGTCAGTTCCGGCGTTCCACCGGCCAGCACCGTGCGGATGTCCGCGCCGAACGCCTCCGCCGAGGGGTAGCGCGCCTCCCGGTCCTTCGCTAGGCCCGTGAGGATCACGGCATCTATCTCCGGCGTGATCGCGGGGTTGAACATCGAGGGAGCCTGCGGCTCCTCGCGCACATGCTGGTACGCGATCGAGACCGGGGTGTCCCCGGTGAAGGGCGGGCGCCCGGTGAGCATTTCGTACATCACACAGGCGGCGGAGTAGATATCCGAGCGCGCATCCACCAGCTGCCCGCGGGCCTGCTCGGGGGAGAGGTACTGGGCGGTGCCCATCACCGCCTGCGTGGCGGTCATCGCGCTGGTGGCATCCGCGATCGCGCGGGCGATCCCGAAGTCCATCACCTTCACGGCCCCGGCCTGGTTGATCATGATGTTGCCGGGCTTGATGTCCCGGTGCACGATCCCCGCCCGATGCGAGTACTCGAGCGCGCTCAGCAGCGGCCCCATGATCTCCCCGGCCCGCCGCGCATCCATCGGCTGCTCGGGGTCGATGAGCTCGCGCAGCGTGTGGCCCTGCACGTACTCCATGACGATGAACGGGATCGTCAGCTCGGAGCCGGTGACGGTGCGCTGCTGCTCCTCACCGGTGTCATACACGGCCACGATCGCGGGGTGGTTCAGCGACGCGGCGCTGTGCGCCTCCCGGCGGAAGCGCTCCTGGAAGTTCGCATCCTGGGCCAGGTCAGAGCGCAGCACCTTCACGGCCACGGTCCGATGCAGGCGGGTGTCCTCGGCGAGGAACACCTCCGCCATGCCGCCGCTGCCGAGCACCTCGCCCAGGCGGTACCTGCCGCCCAGGAGCACGCTGTTCTCGTTCACTCCACACCTGTCCTCGGTCCGGGACCGATCGTTTCGGATCCGATCATGGTACGTGCCGTCCACAGCTCAGCGGGATCCTGCTCGGCGAGCGCATCCAGCGCCCCCAGCGGCAGCACGCCCGTGGCCGCGAGCACCGCAGCGATGATCGCGACCAGCACGATCACCAGCAGCACGAGCCCCGGCACCGACATCCCGCCCACGCGGCGGCCCGTTGTCGTGCCATGCACCGTGCGCTCCGAGGCGCGGCTGTCCACCCCCGAGAACGGATCCTCGCCGCGGCGGCCGGGCGACGCGGTGCCAGAGACCGGGGACGAAGCGCCGCGCTCCGGGGATGATGCCGAGGGCGGCGAGGCGACCGACGGACCGGAGCTCGCCGAGGGCCCCGAGCGGGAGCCGGCCCGGCGACGCGGGGTCGAGGGCGCCGAGGAGGCCGAGGCTGCGGACAGCGCCGAGGGGCCCGAGGTCGCCGAGCGATGGCGGATCCCGCCGCGGCCCGACAGCGGCAGCGGCATCGCCGCGGTGCGGGTTCCCGTCGGCGAGGCGCCCGGGCGGGACGACCGCGTGGGCTGCTCGCCGGTCCAGTCGTGGTCCTCCACACGCGTCACCGGAATTGCACCGGTGCTGAAATGCGGCTCCACCCCGCGCTGGATGGACTCCAGGATCCGCGCCACCGCCGAGGCGGAGCGCGGCCGGTTCGCCGGCGCCTTGGCCAGCATCATCATCACCAGATGCCGCAGATCGGGCTCGATCACCTCGGGCAGCTCCGGCGGCTGCTGCTTGACCTGCGCCATCGCGATCTCCACCTGGCTCGAGCCGGTGAAGGGCCGCTTGCCTACGAGCATTTCGTAGGCCACGATCCCCAGCGCGTAGATGTCCGACAGGCTCGTGGCCTGCTTGCCCATCGCCTGCTCGGGGGAGAGGTACTGGGCGGTGCCCATCACGAGACCCGTCTTCGTCAGCCGCGCCTGATCCTTGCTGCGCGCGATCCCGAAGTCCGTGACCTTCATCGACCAGTCGTCCTCGACATCCACCAGCACGTTCTCCGGCTTCACATCGCGGTGCACCACACCCTTGGAATGCGCGGCATCCAGGGCGCGCGCCAGCTGGATCAGCAGGGAGATGACGCGCTTCTCCGGCAGGCCGCCCGGGTTCTCCTCGATCAGGTCCGACAGGGGCCGACCGGGGCACAGCTCCATCACGATGTAGGCGCGCCCGTCCAGCTCGCCGTAGTCGTACAGCGCCGCGATCCCGTCATGGGACAGCGCCGCAGTGTGCCGCGCCTCGGCGCGGAAGCGCTTGAGGAAGCCCTCGTCTCCCGCGTACTCCTCGCGCAGCACCTTCACCGCGACCTCGCGGTCCAGCTCCTGGTCCCGGCCCTTCCAGACCTGCCCCATGCCGCCCGTGGCGATCAGCGACGTCAGCTCGTAGCGCCCTTCGAGCACGAGCCCTTTCTCCGTCCTCATCCGCGGATCACCGCCTCCATCACGTCACGGGCGATCGGCGCCGCGGTGCGCGAGCCGTATCCGCCCTCCTCCACCAGCACTGCGACGGCCACCCGTCGGCCCTCGACCTGTCCGTAGCCGACGAACCACGAATGCGGGTTGCGGCCCTCCCCCCACTGGGCGGTGCCCGTCTTGCCGCCCACCTCGACGCCGTCGATCATCGCCGCACCGCCGGTCCCGTCCTCGACCGCGCTCACCATCATCTGGCGCATCTGGGAGGCGTTGGCGGCTGAGAGCGGCTGGCCGAGCTCCTGGGCGCGCAGCTCCTGAACTGTGGACAGGTCGGCGGTGCGCACGCTGCGCACCAGCTGCGGCTGCATCACCACGCCGTCGTTCGCCACCGCCCCCGCCACCATCGCCATCTGCAGCGGCGTCACGCGCGTCTCGAACTGGCCGATCGCCGTGGTGGCCAGCTGCGCGTCATCCAGGTCCTCGCCGATCCGGGAGGGCGTGACCCCCATCGGGATGGTCAGGGACTGCCCGAAGCCGAACTCCTCGGCGGTCTTGGTGAGCTGCTCCTCGCCGAGCTCCACCCCGAGCATCGCGAAGGACGTGTTGCAGGACTGCCGCAGCGCATCGGCGAGGCTCGAGCGGTCATCGGGCCCGCACGGGTCCTGCCGTCCGGCCGCGAAGTTGTTCATCACCGAGGAGGAGCCCGGCAGCGTGTAGGTGCCCGGCCCGGGAATCTCCGTGGCCGCGGTGTAGTCGCCGCTCTCGAGCGCCGCTGCGGCCGTGATCAGCTTGAACACCGATCCGGGCGGGTACAGGTCCCCGCCGATCGCCCGGTTCGTCATGGGCCGGGCGGGATGCTCGTTCAGCTCCTGCCAGGCCTGGGACACCGCCGCGGTGTCATGGGCGGCCAGACGGTTGGGGTCGTAGCTGGGTGCGGAGGCGAGCGCGAGGATCGCCCCGTCGGTGGGATCCAGCGCCACCACGGCGCCGCGCTTGCCCTGCAGCGCATTCCACGCGGCCTGCTGGGCCTGGGGGTCGATTGTCAGCGAGACCGTCGCGCCGCGACCCTGTCGGCCCGAGAGGATGTCCGAGATGCGGTGGTAGAACAGCGCATCGGCCTCCCCGGAGAGGGTGTCATTGAGCGACCGCTCGATCCCGGTGAAGCCGTAGATCACCGAGTAGTGCCCGGTGATGGGGGCGTACATCGCCCCGGGATCGTAGGTGCGCAGGTAGCCGTAGGTGTCCCCGGACTGCTGGGAGGAGGCGATCACCGTGCCGTCCACGACGATGGGGCCGCGATGCCGGCCGTACTCGTTGTAGATCGTGCGGCGGTTGCTCGCGTGCGCATTCAGCCGGTCCTGGGCGATGACCTGGAAGTACGTGGTGGAGGTGAACAGCAGCGCGAACAGCACGCCGATCACCAGCCACACGTGGCGCAGGGGCTTGTTCATGCCGTCACCTCCTGCTCGCGTCGGTTCGGGGTGGTGGTGCCGGGCACCTGGCGGGCGGCGGGCCGCCGGGCGGCATCCGACAGTCGTACCAGCAGCCCCACGATGATCCAGTTGCACACCAGCGATGAACCGCCAGCGGCGAGGAACGGCAGGGTCAGCCCGGTCAGGGGGATCACCCGGGTGACACCGCCGACGACGACGAACACCTGCAGCGCCATCACGAAGCCGAGCCCTCCGGCCAGGAGCGTCCCGAAGCCGTCGGAGATGCCGACTGCCGCCCGCACCGCTCGCTGCACCAGCACGAGGTAGAGCAGCAGCAGTGCGAAGGCGCCCACCATCCCCAGCTCCTCCGCGAAGGTGGCGAAGATGAAGTCGCTCTCCGCATGCGGCACCACATCCGGCCGCCCCTCGCCCAGGCCCGCGCCCGTGAGCCCGCCGTTGGCCAGGCCGAACAGGCCCTGATTCAGCTGCTCGCAGGCAGAGAAGTTCTCGCGCGACAGCGGGTCCAGCCAGCAGGTCAGGCGGCGGCGCACATGCCCCATCTGGGTGGCGGCGAACACCGCGGGCGGAAGGAACATCACCGCGCCGATGATCAGCCAGCTCAGCCGGTCCGTGGCCACGTACAGCATCACCACGAACAGACCGAAGAACATCAGCGAGGTCCCCAGGTCCGTCTGGAAGACGAGGATCGCCATCGCCAGGCCCCAGGCCACGAGGATCGGCCCGAAGTCGCTCCAGCGCGGCAGGTGGATGCCGAGCACCTTCGGGCCCGCGAGCGCGAGGGTGTCGCGGCGGGAGACCAGGTACCCGGCGAAGAACACCGCGAAGGCGATCTTCGCGAGCTCCGCGGGCTGGAAGCTGTTGCCGGCGATCGTGATCCAGATCCGCGAGCCGTTGCGGGCCGAGCCGATGCCCGGTGCGAGCGGCAGCAGCAGCAGGACCGCGCCGGTGACCGCGCTGATCCACGTGTAGCGGCGCAGATTCCGGTGGTCCCGCAGCAGCAGGATCACCCCGGCGCACAGCAGCACCCCCAGCGCCGCCCACAGCATCTGCCGGTCGGCGCTGGCCGAGGTGCGGGACCCATAGATCGCATTGGCCTGGTACACCGTCTCGATCATCGCGATGCCCAGCAGGTTCAGCAGCGTCACGGTGGGCAGCAGCACCGGATCCGCGTACGGCGCCCGCCACACCACGGCGATCTGCAGGATCAGCACGCACACGGCGGTGGCGATGCCGTAGGTCATGAGGTTCTCGGGCACGGCGTCATGCCGCCCCAGGTGCACCAGGGCGTAGGCGCCCACCCCGATCGCCGCCGCGAACACCAGCAGCAGGGCCTGGAGCGTCCGCCGCGGCCTGGCGGTGTAGGAGACGATCGTCGCCACTACGTCTCCCCGCCGTCCGAGGCGTCGTCGCCTCCGCCGTCGGAGGGGGACTCGCCCCCGCCGTCCGATGGCGTGATCTGCTGCAGCGGCTGGTTGGTCAGCGCCACCTGCCGCAAGCGCTCGATGATCTGCTCGGCGCTCTCGCGGTCCTTCGCGGTGATCGTGCCTTCGACCTGCTGCCGCGTGACCTGCGGGAGGTCCGCGAGAGCGATGTCGGTGGTCTGCACCGGGTGGGACAGTGAGATCGGCCCCAGGTCCTGAGAGATGCCCTGGTAGAGCACCACGGAGGTGCCGTCGGTGCCGACGTAGAACTGCCGCTGCGACCACGCGTACCCGGCCGTCAGCAGTCCGCCCAGCACCGCCGCAAGCAGCACGAGCGCCGCCAGCGCCGGCCAGGGGCTGCGCCGTGGCGGCTCCTCCTCTGCGAAGTCCTCATCCTCGTAGGGCGCCTCGGACTCTTCGCGGGTGAGGGCCGCTGCCTTCGCCGCCGGCCCGGAGGCTGCGGTGGGGGCGTGGCGGTTGCGCGCTGCGGAGCCGACGATCTGGGGGGTGGTGGAGGGGGCCTCCTCGCCGCGCGGCAGATCCCCGAGGTTCACCACATCGGCGACGATGCACGTGATGTTGTCCGGCCCCCCGCCCTTGAGGGCCAGCTGCACGAGCTCATCGGCGCATTCGCCGGGGTCCTCGAAGTTCTTCAGGGTCGCATCGATCGTGTCCAGGGACACCAGGCCCGATAGCCCATCGGAGCACAGCATCCAGCGCTCCCCGGGATGTGCGGTGCGCAGCGAGAGATCCAGCTCCGGATCGGCGTCCACATCGCCCAGCACGCGCATCAGCACCGAGCGCTGCGGGTGACGTTCGGCCTCATCCTCGGTCAGTCGCCCCTCGTCCAAGAGGCGCTGCACGAAGGTGTGGTCCTTGGTGATCTGCACGGTTTCGTCATCGCGCAGCAGGTAGGCGCGCGAATCGCCGATATGCGCGAGAGCGAACTTGCCCTCGGCCCGCAGCAGGGCGGTGATCGTCGTGCCCAGTCCTCGCAGCTGCGGCTCATCCCGGGCGCGGCGCAGGATCTCTTGATTGGCCTCCAGCACGCTCTCCTCGAGCGTGGCGACGATGTCGCGCGCGGGCGTCTCGGAGTCCAGGCGGGCCAGGTGTCCGATCGCCACGGAGCTGGCGACATCGCCGCCGGCGTGACCGCCCATCCCGTCGGCCACCACCAGCAGGTGGGATCCCGCGTAGCCGGAGTCCTGGTTGTTGGAGCGGACCAGACCGACATCCGATCGTGCGGCGTAGCGCAGGGTGATGCTCATCGGGGTCCTCGTCTCAGCTCAATCTCGGTGCGGCCGATCCGCACCTGCGCCCCGGGACGGAACGGGACGGCCCCCTCGATGCGCCGCCCCGACACCAGGGTGCCGTTGGTGGAGCCCAGATCCTCCACCATCCATTCGTCCTCCCGCCGGAACACGCGGGCGTGCCGGTTGGACGCGTAGTCGTCATCCAGTACCAGGGTGCACTCCGGGGCGCGGCCGATGAGGATCGGCGTGGAGCCCAGGGTGATCGAGGTGCCGCGCAGCGGTCCGGCCGTGACCACGAGCGTGGTCTGGGTGACCTCCGGATCGGTGCGACCGGTGGAGAGGTCTCCGGAGGCGCCGGGCGGTGCGGAGGCCGGGCGCTGCTCGCGGCGCGGATCCCGGCTGGACCGTGTGACGACGGTGGTGCCGAACAGGTCATTGCGCAGCACCAGCACCACGGCGATGACGAAGATCCACAGCCCCAGGACGAAGCCCAGGCGCAGTGCGACCAGGGTCAGCTCGCTCATCGATGCATCACCCGAGGCCCGGACCGCCACCGGGCAGCAGCACGCTCAGCCGGGTGCGGCCGATCTTCAGCAGGGAGCGGTCCTGCAGCGGGACGGGAGTCTGGATCCGCTCGCCGTCCACGAAGGTGCCGTTGGTCGAGCCGAGGTCCGTGGCCAGCAGCTGCCCGCCCTCATTGCGCAGCTCCAGGTGGTGGCGGGAGACCCCGGTGTCCTCGAGGATGATGTCGGCGTCGCCGCCACGGCCGATCACGGTCACGGTTCCGGTGAGCATGTACTGCTGGCCGTCGATCTCGATGATCGGGCTGCCGCCGGGCTCCTCCTGCGCCGCGCCGGTGGCGGGGGCGACGGAGCCTCGCTCGGTGCGCGACTCGGTCTCGAAGCGGCCGGCCCGCACCTCGTCATCGCGCTCGAGCGCCACCGACACCCCGCCGACGAACATGTACCGCTGCTTCTCGGCATGCTCCATGACCACGCGCTCGAGCTCGTCCACCAGCGTGTCCTGCCAGGAGGCGAAGCGGTCGAAGTCCTGGGAGTGCAGGTAGACGCTGTACACGTTCGGGGCGAGGGTCCGGGTGCGGTCCAGAACCTGGATCTGGTCATCGCATTCGCGCTTGAGCCCCTGCGCGAGGTCGAGCGGCTTGAGCTGCCCGCGGCCGGGCGAGAACACGCTCGTCACACCCCGATCGAGGGTGCGCTCGATCCGATCCAAGATCCCCACGGCGCTCCTCACTGTCAGTGCTGCTGCGTCGGCACGGTCGCATCGGCCGATCGGTCTATCCCGTCTGCCGCGTGAGCGCAGAACGGTTCGCCCCCGATCGTATCGCGATGCATCCGCCCCAGCCGTGCCCGCCCGGCGCGGGCCGGGCGGGGGTTCGGTGCAGGTGGTGTGAATGCGGTGTCGCGCCCGGATCAGCGCACGAGCACGCGGCGCCCCTTGCGGAACCAGTTGCGCGACCACAGCATGTCGCTGGCCGCCGTGGTGATGCGGGAGCAGCCGTGTGAGGCGGGGTAGGGCGGGATCGACCGCGAGCCGTGGATCGCCCAGCCGCGGTCGTAATAGCCGGGGCGGTACATCGAACCCAGCGGCCCGGTCTGCCAGCCGCTGCTGTGGGAGGAGTACATGCGGAAGTCGCCCTTCGGCGTGGTCGCCGTCTTCCAGCGGCCGCCGGAGTAGTAGCGCTCGCCGCTGCCGGTGGAGGTGTTCAGGATGTACAGGATCTTGCCCTCGTGGATGCACAGCAGCAGCTGACGCTTCAGGTCCACCTCGAACAGGCGGCCGCGGGTCACCTTCTGCGGCGGCTGCACGCCGCGGCGCAGCGCTTCGCGGGTCTTCGGCCCCACCGTGCCGTCACGGCCGATGCCGGCGGCCTTCTACAGCGCGTACACGGCCTGCTCGGTGAGAGCGCCGAAGGTGCCGTCGGGGGTGCCGCACCAGTACTTCAGGTCGTTCAGATCGTTCTGCAGGGCGCGCACGGCATTACCGCGGGAGCCGCGCTTGAGCGTCGTCGCGGCCTGGGCGGGAGCGGTGGCGAGGCCCGTGGCAAGGGCAGTGGTGAGCAGGCCGGTTCCCAGCAGGAGAGTGCGGCGGGTGGGCGTGGAGTCGGTCAGGTGCGCAGAGTCGGTCAGATGAATGGTCATGGCGATCAGTTCCCCCGTCAGATCGTGAGCCGATGAGGCTCCGCCGCATCGGGTCCCGCGGTGTGTGGGACGGCTCCATCCTGCAACAGTCAACGGGTGGCAAAAATAAAGTAAAGGGGAGCGTGTGGTGGATGATATGTGAAGGGGGTGTGAAGGCCGCGGTGGACGGTGGTGCGGGCTGGGTGCGGCCGGGAGAAGGGCGGTGGCATGGACGACAAGCGGCGACAGGGGCGACGAGCGGGGACATGGAATAGTGGCGGGCGTGGACACCGTGCACAGCCCTGAGAACCCCGGAGATCCCGCTATCCCCGTCGACCTGGACTTCCCACATGAGCTGGGCGTCACCGATGCCGACGGCCCCGTGCACCTCCAGGGCGATCCAGGCCGCGTGCGCGACCTCGCGAGCGTCTCCAAGCCGGTCACGGCCCTCGGCGTGCTCATCGCCGTCGAGCGCTCTCTGCTGGACCTCGACGAGCCCGCTGGCCCCTACGGGGCAACCGTCCGCCATCTACTCGCCCACACGGCCGGGTTCCCCTTCGAGGGGGAGGAGACCGTGGCCGCCCCCGGCACCCGCCGCATCTACTCCAACACCGGCTTCGAGGTCCTCGCCGCCCACCTCGAGGACGCTACCGGCTATCCGATCGACGAATGGCTCGAGCAGACCGTCGTGGCGGGACTGGACCTCACCGACCTCGAGCTCACCGGCTCCCCGGCCGCCGGATACCGCGGCAGCATCCGCGACCTGCTGGCCATCGGCCGGGAGCTGCTTGCGCCCACCCTCATCGGCGAGGAGCTCTGGCGCGAGGCCACCAGCGTGCAGTTCCCCGGACTGAAGGGCATCCTGCCCGGCTACGGTCGGCAGGACCCCAACGACTGGGGGCTGGGATTCGAGATCCGCGGCACCAAACAGCCGCACTGGACCGGCACCGGATCCTCCCCGCGCACCTTCGGTCACTTCGGCCAGTCCGGCTCCTACCTGTGGGTGGACCCCGAGGTCGGCCTCGCCGCCGCATTCCTCGGCGAGCGACCGTTCAGCGAGGAGCACGCGCGCGCCTGGCCCGCCGTGACCGACGCGATCCTGGAGCGCTGCGCCCCCGGGGCGGCCTGATGGACGCCCTGGACCTGCTGGAGGACTTCGGCTTCGAGGCCGCCGCGATCGTGCTGGGCCCCGAGGGGGAGCGGGCCCGCCGCGGGGACGTGACCCGGATCCGCGCCTGGCGCTCGGTCACCAAGACCCTCACCGGCACCGCCTGCGTCCTCGCCGCCCAGGCGGGGAAGGTCCACCTCGAGGACCCGGCCGGGCCGGAGGGCTCCACCCTGCGCCACCTGCTCTCCCACGCCTCCGGCTACTTCTACGAATCCGACTCCACGCTCCAGGCTCCGGGACTGCGCCGCCACTACTCCAACTACGGCATCGACGAAGCCGCCCGCCACGTGGAGCGCGCCGTGGGCCGCGACTTCGAGGACTGGCTGCGCGAACGCCTGACCGACCCGCTGGGCATGCGGGACCTCACCTGGGAGGACTCGCCCTCCGTCGGCGCCCACGGACCGCTGATCGACCTCGCGCTGCTGGCCGCTGAGCTGCTGCGCCCCACCTTGCTCGACCCCGCCTGGGCTGCGGAGCTCACCACGGCGCAGTTCCCCGAGCTGGTGGGGATCATGCCCGGCTTCGGCAAGCAGGACCCGAACCCCTTCGGCCTGGGCCTGGAGATCCGCGGCGCCAAGAGCCCGCACTGGACGGGCACGCGCAACAGCCCGCGCACCATCGGCCACTTCGGCATGCGCGGGACCGCCTTCTGGGTGGATCCGCAGGCGGATCTCGCGCTCGTCATCGGCACCTCCCATGACTTCTGCGACGCCCACCGCGAGGTCATGCCGCGCCTGGGCGACGCGGTGCTCGAGCAGTTCGCCGTCCGCTGAGCGAGAGCGTTCCCGACATGCGGGACGATGGTGTGACCAGTGCCCTGGTGAGCCGATAAAGTCGGTGCACCCCGGGACCGCTGATGGCCCGCGCCGCTCAGGCACCACCGCAGAAAACACCCCCGCCCGCGAACGCGCACAGGAGTCGCACCATGTTCGACGACAGGGAGCTCACCGAGGCTCGCATCCGCCGTTTCGCCCAGGACAACCTGGCCGCGAAGATCTATCAGGACACGGCGGAGGTGACCATCACGGCGCACCGCCTGCCCGGCGAGCCGATCCCCGCGCAGGAGGCCATCGGCCTGGACTACGAGCCGCTCGAGGTGGGCGCGCCGCTGGGTCGCGCCTGGTCCACCACCTGGCTGCACGTGACCGGCACCGTCCCTGCACAGTGGGCCGACGATGAGAACTCCGGCTGCGAACTCGTCGTGGACCTCGCCTTCACCGGCATGCCCGGCTTCCAGGCCGAGGCGCTCGTGTTCACCCCCGATGGTGTGCCCGTCAAGGCCATCAACCCCTTCAACCGCTACGTGCCCGTCACCCCCGGCGAGGAGATCGACCTCTACCTCGAATGCGCCGCCAACCCGCTGGTGGCCGGGAGCTGGGACTTCAAGCCCACGCCGCTGGGTGACCTCGCCACCATCCCCGAGGAGGACCTGTACTCCGTCAAGGAGCTGCACCTGGCCCGCCGCGACAAGAACATCTGGGAGCTCGCCGAGGACTTCCGGGCCCTCGCCGGACTGATGCTCGAGCTGCCCGAGCACAGCCAGCGCCGCCACGAGATCCTGCGGGCCCTCGAGGCCGCCTGCGACGCCGCGGATCCCGATGACATGCCCGGCACCGCCCGCGCCGCCCGCGAGGTGCTCGCCCCGGCGCTCGGCCGCCCGGCCGGTTCCTCCGCGCTCACGGTGCTCGCCACCGGACACGCCCACATCGACTCCGCCTGGCTGTGGCCCGTCCGCGAGACGGTCCGCAAGGTGGCCCGCACCTTCTCCAACGCCTGCACCCTCATCGAGAACGACCCCGAGATGGTCTTCTCCGCCTCCTCCGCCCAGCAGTACGCCTGGCTCAAGGAGCGCTACCCCGAGCTGTTCGCCCGCATCACCGAGCGGGTGGCCGAGGGCCGCTTCGTGCCCGTCGGCGGCATGTGGGTGGAGTCGGACACCAACATGCCCGGCTCCGAGGCGATGGCCCGCCAGTTCATCGCCGGTAAGCGGTTCTTCCTGGAGAACTTCGACGTGGAGACCCGCGAGACCTGGCTGCCGGACTCCTTCGGCTACTCCGCCGCGCTGCCGCAGATCGCCGCGCTCGCCGGGCAGTCGAACTTCCTCACCCAGAAGGTGTCCTGGAACCAGATCAACACCTTCCCGCACCACACCTTCCACTGGGAGGGCATCGACGGCACGAAGGTGTTCACCCACTTCCCGCCCGCGGACACCTACAACGGCATGCTCTCCGGCAAGGAGCTGGCCTACTTCGAGCGCAACTTCAAGGAGAAGGGCCGCTCGAGCATCGGGATCGACCTGTTCGGCTGGGGCGACGGCGGTGGCGGACCCACCCGCGAGATGATGGCCGCGGGTCGGCGTGCGAAGGACCTCGAAGGATCCCCGAAGGTCGAGTTCGGCACCTCCGATGAGTTCTTCGACCGGGCGAAGGAGGAGTACCCCGACGCCCCGGTGTGGAACGGCGAGCTGTACCTCGAGCTGCACCGCGGCACCTACTCCGCACAGCTGGCCACCAAGCAGGGCAACCGCCGCAGCGAGCACCTGCTGCACGAGGCGGAGTTCCTCGCCACCCTCGCCGCGCTGCGCAGCGACTTCGCCTACCCGCACGATGAGCTCGAGGAGCTGTGGCACACCACGCTGCTGAACCAGTTCCACGACATCCTGCCCGGCTCCTCGATCGCCTGGGTGCACCGCCAGGCCGAGACCGAGTATGCCGCGCTGGCCGAGCGCGTCGAGGCGATCATCGCCAGCGCCCTGGAGGCGCTCGGCTCCGGGGTCGCCGAGGGTGAGGATGCGCTGCTGGTCAACACCGCGCCGGTGACCCGTCGGGGCGTGGCCGCCTACGGCGCCGCCGCTCCTGCGGATGACCCGGAGCCGGTGACCCTCACGCGCGAGGGAGATCGGATCACGCTCGCGAACGCCGCGCTGACCGCGGTGATCGATGGCGCCGGGGACATCGTCTCCCTGGTCGATGCCGCGAGCGGCCGCGAGGCCATCGCCCCCGGGGCGAAGGGCGCGCTGCTGCAGCTGCACCGCGACACCCCCAACCAGTGGGACGCCTGGGACATCGACGAGTTCTACCGCCACGTGGTGCGCGACCTCGATGCCCCCACCTCCATCGAGGTCACCGAAGAGGCCGATGAGGTGCGCGTGGCCTGCACCTACACCACCGCGCTGGAGGCTGGCGCGGAGACCTCCGGTGTCACCGGCGCTGGCTCGCAGATCATCAAGACCTACGTGCTGCGCCCGGGCGATCAGTCCCTGGAGATCGTCCACGACATCGACTGGCAGGAGACGAAGAAGGCGCTCAAGCTGGGCTTCGGCCTCGATGTGCGGGCTGCGCACATGTCCAGCCAGATCCAGTTCGGCCACGTGGATCGGCCCATCCCGGTCAACACCAGCTGGGACTTCGCCCGCTTCGAGACCTGCGCGCACCGCTTCGTGCACGTGGCCGAGGGTGAGTACGGCGTGGCGATCGCGAACGACTCCAGCTACGGGCACGACGTCCTGCGCTCGGTCCGCGAGGATGACGGCGGCACCACCACGACGACCCGTCTGACCCTGGTGCGCGCCCCCGAGTACCCGGACCCGGGCGCCGACCACGGCCAGTACCGCCTGCGCGTGTCCGTGCGCCCCGGCACCGGCATCGACGGCGCGATCGAGGAGGGCTACCGCATCAACCTGCCCGAGCGCACCGTCGCGGCGGCGGAGGCGCTGGCCGCCCCGCTGGTCACGGTCAATGGTGTCGATGGCGCGGACAGCAGCGTGCTGGTGGAGACCGTGAAGCTCGCCGAGGACCGCTCCGGCGACCTCGTGCTGCGCCTGTACGAGTCCCAGGGCGTGCGCACCACCGCGAAGGTTGCGGTGGATCCGTCGCTCGGCGGTGAGGTCACCGCGGTGGACCTGCTGGAGCGGCCGTTCAACGAGGACGCCCCGGCCTTCCGCTCCGCGCTCGAGCGCGGCGAGGACGGTACGGTGCGCCTCGCCTTCCGGCCCTTCGAGATCAAGACCCTGCGGGTGTCGCGGAAGGGCTGATCGCGACGGCTGAACCGGCCGGGTCGCTCACACGTTGTGGACGAGCGGCCCGGCCGGTTCGCGCCAGCCGGCGAGAACCTCGAGCATCCGCACCAGGCGGACTGTCGGCTCCACATCGTGAACGCGCAGGATCCGCGCGCCCTGCCGCATGCACCAGGCGGCCGCGGCGAGCGATCCCTCGAGGCGTTCCTCCTTGGGCAGCCCGAGCGACTCGCCGATCACGTCCTTGCGGGAGACCGCCGCCAGCAGCGGCAGCCCCAGGGCGCGGTATTCGCGCCAATCGCGCAGCAGCTCGAGGGTCTGGACCGTGGATTTGTTCAGGTCCGGGCCGGGATCCAGGATGATCCGTTCGCGCGCCACCCCCGCCTCGAGGGCGCGCTCCAGCCGGGCGGCCAGGAAGTCGCGCACCTCCTCGACCACGTCCCCGTACTGCGGGGACGGCACGGGCCGACGGGGCTCGGCGACCGAATGCGTGATCACCACGCTCGCGTCGGCTGCCGCGATGACCGGGGCCATCTGCGCATCGGCCAGCCCCGTGGTGTCGTTGATGATGTCCGCGCCCGCTGTGATCGCCTCCTGCGCGACCGCCGCATGGAAGGTGTCCACGCTGAGCAGCACCTCAGCGGGCAGCTGCGCGCGCAATTGCGCGATGACGGGGACCGCCCGGTCGATCTCCTCGGTGACGGGCACTGCGCGGCCCGGCGCGAACTTCACGCCGCCCACGTCGATGATGTCCGCGCCCGCCGCTGCGGCAGCGAGGCCTGCGTTCACCGCATCGTCCAGCTGCCAGGTCCGTCCCTGGTCGTAGAAAGAGTCGCGGGTGCGGTTGACGATCGCCATCACGAGCACTCGGCGTGCGAGATCCGGCAGCGGCCGCGGGTTGCGCCCACCATCATCCAGGCTGTTCATGATGCGTTCCTTCGCTGTTCAGGCCGCCGCCTCTCGTCTTTGAGCCGGGCCGCACCCGTACTAACTTAGGAGTGCATCGCATGTTGCACAATCCATTCCCGGGAACGGTCCCGGGAATGGCACCTGACCCATGGAGGACTCACTGATGAAGATCGTCGTCGCTGGCGGAGATGGCTTCTGCGGCTGGCCCACTGCCCTGTACCTCTCGCAGAAGGGCCACGACGTCACGATCGTGGACAACCTGGTGCGTCGCGAGATCGACGAGGAGCTGGGCTCGAACTCCATGACCCCGATCCTGCCGCTGCCCGAGCGTGTGGCGGCCTGGAAGGAGGTCTCCGGCAAGGAGATCGCCCTGGAGATCGCCGACCTCACCGACTACGAGGCCGTCTCCCGCATCTTCCAGGAGATCCAGCCCGAGGCCTTCGTGCACTTCGCCGAGCACCGCTCCGCGCCGTACTCGATGATCGACCGCGAGCACGCGATCGAGAACCACCGCAACAACGTCAACGGCACCCTGAACGTGCTGTGGGCGATCAAGGACTACGCCCCCGACTGCCACCTGGTGAAGCTCGGCACGATGGGCGAGTACGGCCAGCCCAACATCGACATCGAAGAGGGCTGGATCGAGATCGAGCACAAGGGCCGCAAGGACCGCCTGCCCTACCCCAAGCAGCCCGGCTCCTTCTACCACCTCACCAAGGTGCACGACAGCGACAACATCATGTTCGCCTGCCGCATCTGGGGCGTGCGCGCCACCGACCTCAACCAGGGCGTGGTCTACGGCCTCGAGACCGACGAGACCCGCCTGGACCCGCGCCTGGTCAACCGCTTCGACTACGACGCGGTGTTCGGCACGGCCCTGAACCGCTTCATCATCCAGGCCGCCATCGGCCACCCCCTCACGGTGTACGGCAACGGCTCCCAGACCCGCGGCTACCTGGACATCCAGGACACCGTGCGCTGCATCGAGATCGCCTGCGAGAACCCCGCTGACCGCGGCGAGTTCCGCGTCTACAACCAGTTCACCGAGCAGTTCTCCGTCAAGGAGCTCGCCGAGAAGGTGCAGAAGGTCGGCAATGACCTCGGCCTCGACGTCACGATCGAGAACACCGAGAACCCGCGCGTGGAGAAGTACGACCACTACTACAACGCGGTCAACACCAACCTGCTGGACCTGGGTCTTCAGCCGCACCTGCTGGACGATGCGCACCTGGCCGAGGTGCTGAAGGTCGCGATGAACAACACCGACCGGGTCAAGCGTGAGCTGGTCATGCCCACCGTCACCTGGAAGTGATCGCTTCTTCGTGAAAATAGCGATCGTCACCGAGACCTTCGTCCCCTCCGTCGACGGCGTGGTGACCCGCCTGCGCCACGCCGTCGAACGGTTCACCGACCTGGGGCACGAGGTCATGGTGATCGCCCCGGATCTGGGCGTCACCGAGCATCACGGGGCCCGGGTGGTGGGCATCCGCCCGGTGACCCTGCCGTTCTACAAGCATCGGCGCTTCACCCTGCCCAACCCCACCGTGGATGGCATCATCCAGGGCTTCCACCCCGATATCGTCCACGCCGCCCAGCCGATCCTGCTGGCCTCCTCCGGGGCGTTCGCGGCCCGCCGTCGGCGGATCCCGCTGCTGGCCAGCTACCACACGCATCTGCCGCGCTATATGGACCTGTACAAGGCGTGGACCTGGGGCAAGCCGGCGGTGTGGTGGCAGATCAAACGTAACCATGCGCTCGCGGACATCAACCTCGCGACCTCCGAGTCGATGAAGATCGAGCTGGAGCAGCACGGGATCCAGGACCTGCATGTGGTGCGCCGCGGCGTGGACACCGAGCAGTTCCATCCGCGTTTCGCCTCGCCGGAGATGCGTGAACGGCTCACCGGCGGGCATCCGGACAAGAAGCTCCTGGTGTTCGTGGGGCGTCTGGCGGCGGAGAAGGAGATCCACACGCTGCGGCCCATGCTGGACCGACGGGACGATGTGGCGCTCGCGATCGTGGGCGATGGGCCGTACCGGCGTGAGCTCGAGGAGCTGTTCGCCGGCACGAACACGCTGTTCCCCGGGTTCATGGAGGGGCAGGAGCTGGCGAGCGCCTTCGCGAGCGCCGACGCGTTCGTGTTCCCCTCGGTCACCGAGACGCTGGGCCTGGTGATCCTCGAGGGCATGGCCTCCGGCCTGCCCGTGGTCGCCGCCCGCTCCGGCCCCACCATGGAACAGGTGACCGATGGGAAGAACGGCCTGCTGTACGACTCCGGGGATCAGGCAAGCCTGGATGCGGCGCTGAACCGACTGGGCGATCCGGGGCTGCGCGAGCAGATCCGCACGGCCGCGCGGGCGGAGGCGGAGAAGTTCTCCTGGGAGAATGCCTCCGATGACCTGCTGCGCTACTACGAGATGGCGATTCAGAAGCACCGGGTTAGCGCGAAAGCAGGCGGTTGACGGTCAGTCCTCCCGGTCCCGCTCGCGCCACAGCAGCTCGAACCACACCTCGCGGTCCTCGCCGACGGTGTGGACATCGAAGTCGCCACGCTCATCGGACAGGGTGCGCTGGGAGCTCGGATGCTGGCCGAGGGCCGCGAGCACCTCGTACTGGTCCTCGACCCGCAGCACCCGGAAGGGATGCTCCTCCTCACCGGTGCCGCTGTTGCGGATCGCGTCCATGGACAGCAGCGCGAACTTCCGCTCCCGGTCCGCGGCGGCCTGATCGCCCAGCTCCGTGTAGGCGCGGAACAGACGCGCATGCGCGCCGGGGGCCAGGAACAGCCCCGGCATCCGCGAGGTCAGCGCATCGACGACCCC
The DNA here is from genome assembly GCF_023062615.1 of Brachybacterium sp. Marseille-Q7125. Lineage (NCBI taxonomy): Bacteria > Bacillati > Actinomycetota > Actinomycetes > Micrococcales > Dermabacteraceae > Brachybacterium > Brachybacterium sp. Marseille-Q7125. The sequence continues at coordinate 52,159 of NZ_JALLAL010000016.1, forward strand.
CTGGTGATCGCCCGCCTGCTGCAGCGGCGTGGTTACCGCGGCGATCTGCACCAGCGGGTCGTAGTCGGGCAGCGCCATGATGTCCCGCTGCAGCACCTTCAGGTGCTCCGGGGTGGGATCCAGCGCGTAGGTCTCCATCGACTGATCGAACGACATCACAGGTCTCCTTCGGGGCGGGTCAGGGAAGCTCGAATCCAGCTTCCCACGGGGCGTCGGGCTGGGCGGAGGTGTACACGGGGCCGAACTGCGGGGAGATCGCGTACAGCACGTCCCCGTCGGGGGAGAAGCAGGTGGTTCCCACCGCGTGCGGGGGGGCGTGGCAGGTCGATCCGTTCCTCGCTCACGCGATCCCAGATCATCATCCGGTGGCCGAACCGGGGGCTGACCGCGATGCGCCCATCGGCGGCTGGGGAGATCATCCCGGCATCTGCCTCCTGCGGGGCAGGCAGTTCGAGCATCGATCCGTCGGACTGGACCTCCTCCAGCACCGCATCGACCGGGTCGAGGGTGTAGTCACGATTCATGCGTGACCCTGTGCCGATCAGCAGGGTCCCGTCGGCGGTGTGTGCGAGTCCCGCCGAATGCGGGGCGGCATCGTCGAGCGTGCGCAGCAGCTCACCACTGGCAGCGTCATAGATGCGCGGTGCCGCACGCGGTCCGCAGACGGCCAGCTCAGCACCATCGGGGGAGAAGGAGACGGAGGCAGGCCGCATACTCTGCAGTGCCAGCACCGTGCCGGGAGCGCACTGGGCGCCCACCGACCACAGCCGCACGGTGCCGTCAGTGCCCACGGACGCAAGCCGGTCCCCAGAGGGACTGAAGGCGAGGTCGAGCACAGCGGTGGCCGGGCCCTTGCGGTGGTCGCCATGTCCCTCCAGGCGCCACAGCAGCGTCCCGTCCAGCGCGGTCAGGTCGATGTCCATCCGGCTGCCGCACGCGAGCATGTCGCCGGACGGGTGCCAGGCCAGTGCCCGATCCACCCCCGTGCCGATCACGGTGCGGATGCGCCTGGTCGCGGTCTCCCAGATGACGGTCCCCCAGGTTGGCGAGAGCCCGAGCAGCTGGCGGTCCCGCTCCTGGTTGGCGGCCAAGAGCGAGCCGTCGGGGGAGAGCGCGAGAGCCCCGTGCCAGAAGCGGTTGTCCTCCTGTGGCCCCACGTAGCGGGCGCGGGATCTGCGGCTGCGCTTGCGGGGCTCGGGCCAGTTATGCGGCTCTTCGCAGATGAGGGTGTAGGTGGTCGCGGGGTGGGCGCGTCGGTGTGGGGGTAGAGGTCGAGGTCTCCTTCATGCTGGAAGCTCTGACCCAACCTGCATGAGGAAGACCTCGACGTGGCCTA
>NZ_JALLAL010000170.1:0-433 GCF_023062615.1 Brachybacterium sp. Marseille-Q7125
GTCTTTTGCTGACACGTTCTGTACTCCGTACCGGCTGCCCGGCGTCCTCAATATCTTTATGCTCCGCAACTTTCATGGGTTCGTCTGGATTGCTTAAGTCGTATAATTCCTCGAATGTTACCAGATTTTTACCGCCAAGCTCGGACGCATTGAATGTATAAGAAACTTCCACTTTCACTTCTTCATCATCAGCAACAAAGGTATAATCGCTTCCTACACGTTTCCCGTCAATGATAATCTCGGCGTTTTCTTCCTTTAACATCTGCCAGCCTTTTAACTGATACTTAGTGCCTTTTGTAAGTCCGTCTAATTTGACAGTATCAACGATTGTTACCTCTTTTCCTGCAAGGATTGTCTTTTCGCCGTCTTTACTGGTTGCTGTGGTATGGATAGTGATTTCCTTTTCGTATTCATCAGTCAAAGTCCCTAAATC
>NZ_JALLAL010000171.1:0-432 GCF_023062615.1 Brachybacterium sp. Marseille-Q7125
CGGGGGCGCGGGGGGGGCGGGGGGCCCCGGTGGGGCTGGCGGGCGCGGGGGGGCGGGGCGGGCGGGGGCGGCGGGGTGACCGTGGGCCGCGGGGCCAGGCGGGGGCCCCGGGGCGCCCGGCGCAGCCCGGCGCCACGCCTGCCGGATCAGGGCCGCTGGCTCGCACGGGCGTCGAGGCGGGCGTGCTCGCCGCCGCGGCACTCGGGCTGCTGGCCGCCGGGGCCGCGACCCTGCTGATCCGCCGCCGCAGCTGAGCCCCGGCCTGCCCGAACTACCCGGCAGGCACTTCCACGGAAGGGACGCTAGCGACCGGCCGCCTGCAGTATGCACGCGGCCGGTCGCCTGCGTCCCGTTCGCGGAATCCACCCCGCACACCCGGCCCCGCACCTGGCTCGTATTCCCATCCGACCCCGCCGGCGAGTCTCCCGCGGT
>NZ_JALLAL010000172.1:0-430 GCF_023062615.1 Brachybacterium sp. Marseille-Q7125
CGGGGAGGGCGCGAAGGCCGCAGGCAACCCCGCCCGGGAGCAGGATCAGCGCGCGGACCGCGAGGGCGAGGGGAGCGGGAGCCGGAAGGCACGGCAGGGGGGGGGGGGGGGGGGCGCGGAGGGGGGGGGGGGGGGAGAGGGGGGGGGGGGGGGGGGCGGGCGGGGGAGGGGGGGGGGGGAGGGGGGCGGGGGGGGGGGGGGGGCGGGGAGGGGGGGGGGGGGGGAGGGGAGGGGGGGGGGGGGGGAGGGGGGGGGGCAGCGGGGCGGACGGGGCGGCGGACCGACGGGCGCAATGGGAGGCGGGGCAGGCAGAGTGGGGAGGGGGGGCGCAGGGAGCGGACGGACGGGGGGCAGAGGGGGGGGGAGCCGGCGGGGGCACGCCGGGAGCGGGGGGGGCGGGGGGGGGGGGAAGGAGGGCGCCGCCAGGGGC
>NZ_JALLAL010000173.1:0-430 GCF_023062615.1 Brachybacterium sp. Marseille-Q7125
CCCCCACGCCTGCACCCGCGCGACCCGCTCCGATGCCCGCGGCGCGCGCGCGGGCCCGGCCTCCCGCGGCCCGGCGGGCGCGGCCCCGGCACCGCGCCGCGCCCCCCCCCCGCCCGGCGCCCCCCGGCGCGGCCCCCCCCGCCCCCCCCGCCCCCCCCCCGCCGCCGCCCCCGCCCCCCCCCCCGCCCCCCCCCCCGGCCCCCCCCCCCGCCCCCCCCCCCCCCCCCCCCGGCCGCCCCCCCCCCCGCCCCCCCCCCGCCCCCCCCCCCGCCCCCCGCGCCCCCCCCGCCCCCCGCCCGGCCCGCCCCCCCCCCGCCGGCCTCCGCGGCCGCCTCCCCTCCCGTCGGCGTGTCCGCCGCGCTGCACACCGCCGCCCGTGTCGCCGTCGGCGGCCTCGGCGCCCGCGGCCCGCGCTGCCCGTGTCGCGCGG
>NZ_JALLAL010000174.1:0-429 GCF_023062615.1 Brachybacterium sp. Marseille-Q7125
CCCAGCTGCAGCGGTGCCGCCCGCGCGCGCGGCGCGTGGTGCGCCGCTGAGCCGGCCGCGCCGGCGCGCGGCGCGGCGGCGCTGCGTGCGGTCGCGTTGGGGGCGGCGGCGGGCGCGCGGGACGCCTGGGGGCCGCCAGGGGGCGGGCGGCGGGCCGCGGGCCCGCCCGCCGCCGCCCCCCCCCGGCGGGCGCCCGCGCCCGCGCCGGCGCCGGGGGCGGGGCGGGGGCGGCGGGCGCGCGCACGGGCCGGGGGGGGGGGGGGGGGCGGCGCTGGGGGCGCGGCGCGCGCGCGGGCGGCGCGGGGGGCGCGGCGCGGGGGACGGGGGGACGGGGGGGGCGGCGGCGGGGGCGCCGGGCCCCGCCGGCGCCGCCCGGCCCGGGGACCCCCGCGGGGCCCAGGGGGCCCGCCGCGGCGCCCGCCTCTACAC
>NZ_JALLAL010000175.1:0-429 GCF_023062615.1 Brachybacterium sp. Marseille-Q7125
CTCTCTTCCTTCTTCCTTCCTCTTTCTTCCCCCCTCCTCCTCCCCTTCCCCTTTCTCCTCTCTCTCCTTCCTCTTCTTCTCCCCGCTCTCTTTCCTCCCCTCCTCCCCCCCCCCCCCCCCCCTCTTTTCCCCCCCCCCCCCCCCCCCCCGCCCCCCCTCCCCCCCCCCCCCCCCCTCCCCCCCCCCCTCCCCCCTCCCCCCCCCCCCCCTCCCCCCCCCCCTCCCCCCCCTCCCCCCCCCCCCCCCCCCCCTCTCCCCCCCCCCCCCCCCTCCCCCCCCCCCCCCTCCCCCCCTCCCCCCCCCCCCCCCACCCCACCCCCCCCCCCCCCCCACCCCACCCCCCCCCCCCCCCCGCCCCCCCCCCCCCCTCCCCCCCGCCCCCCCCCCCCACCCCCCTCTCCCCCTCCCCCCTCCCCCCCCCCCGCTCGC
>NZ_JALLAL010000176.1:0-428 GCF_023062615.1 Brachybacterium sp. Marseille-Q7125
GGCGCGGGGCGGCGGCGCGACGGGCGCCAGCGGCGGCGGGCGGCCGACGGCGGCGTGGGCGAGGACGACGGTGGCCGCGGCGGCGGGACCGGTGCGCGCGAGGGGCGGGCGGGAGGCGGCGGGGGGCGCGGGCGGGGGAGCGGCGGGAGGTGGGGCGGGGGGCGGGGGGGGGGGGCGGGCGGGGGCGGGGGGGGGGGGGGGGGGGAAGGGGGGGGGGGGGGGGGGGGCGGGGGGTGGGGGGGGGGGGGCGTGGGGGGGCGGGGGGGCGGCGGCGGGGGGGTGGGCGCGGGGGGGGGAGGGGCCGGGCGCCGCGAGCTGCGCGGCAGTCCGGTCGGTGGGCTGGTTGTCGTTGCCGCCCCGCGCGACCAGCGGCAGGGCGGCGGGCACGATGTGCAGCGGGAGGGCGGTGTCGGCGTTGACCCAGGAGA
>NZ_JALLAL010000177.1:0-426 GCF_023062615.1 Brachybacterium sp. Marseille-Q7125
CGGGGCACCGCCCGCTGCCGGTCCCCGCACGGCCCGGCCGCGTGCGGCGTCGCCCTCCTCCGCGACCTGCCCGTGCCCGCCCCCGGCCTGGGCCGGCGCCGGGGCGGCCCGGGCGCGGCCCGCGCGGCGCCCGGGCGCGCCTGCCACCGGCGCGCGCGGGGCCGGCGCCGCCGACGGCGTGCCGCGCCGGGCCGCGCGCGCGCGCGGGGGGGGGCCCAGGGGCGCGCCGGGCGCGGGGGGCGCGGGCCGGGCGGCCGAGCGGCGCGCGGCCGCGGGCGCGGGGCGCCTCGCCGGCGGGGAGCGGGGGCCGGCCCGCGGGGGGGGGCAGCGGCGGGGGCCGGGCGCCGGGGGGCCCGCGCAGCAGGCCCGGGGGGTGGGCCCGGGCGAGCGGGCGAAGCGCCGCGGCAGCGGCTACCGGCGCCGCGG
>NZ_JALLAL010000178.1:0-426 GCF_023062615.1 Brachybacterium sp. Marseille-Q7125
CCGCCGGCGGCGGGACCCGCGGCCCGCCCGCGCCGCGGGCCGCGGGGCCCGCGCGCGGCGCCGCCGGCGGCGGCGCCGTGCGCGGGCGGAGCCGCGACGACGGGCCGAGCGCCGGGCGGGGCGGCGCCGGCGCGGAGCGCTGCGGCCGCGGAGGTGCGGCAGGCGCCGGCGGGCTGGGGCGCGGCAAGACCGGGTGCCTCGGGGGCGCGGCCACGCTCGCCGGGGGGGCAGTGCGGCCCGACGGCAGGACCGCCGGCGAGTCCAGCGGGGGGCACGGCCTCGACGGGGCGGACGCCGACGACGCGCGCGCCGCCGCCGACGCGGCTGCCGCCGAGCCGGGGCAGGGGGGCCGCGGGCCGGGCCGCCCCCCGCGGGCGGCGGCGCCGGGGCCGCGGGGGGGGCGGCGGCGACCGGGGGGCTCGCGGG
>NZ_JALLAL010000179.1:0-425 GCF_023062615.1 Brachybacterium sp. Marseille-Q7125
CCCGCCCCCCCCGTCGACCCGCACCCCGCGGCCCGCGGCCCGCGCCCCGCCCCGCCCCGCCCCGAACACCGCCCCGATCCCGACGCTTCTGATCCGCGGCGGCCGGCCCTACGGCGAGGACATCCAGGACCTGCTGCTGGCAGATGGCCGCATCACCGCGGCCGGCCCGGACCTCGAGGCCCCCGAGGATGCCGAGGTGATCGACGCCGAAGGCTGCATCATTCTGCCGGGCCTCGTGGACCTGCATCCCCCCCTGCGCGAACCCGGCGGGGAAGAGGCGGAGACCATCGAATCCGGCACCCGCGCCGCCGCCCGCGGCGGCTTCACCGCCGTGCACGCCATGGCCACCCCCACCCCCGTCGCCGACACCGCCGGTGTGGTCGAGCAGGTGGCACGGCAGGGCGAGGCGGCCGGCTGGTGCGAGG
>NZ_JALLAL010000017.1:0-53054 GCF_023062615.1 Brachybacterium sp. Marseille-Q7125
AGCCTCGACTACACCAGCCCGGTCGCGTTCGAGAACGCCATCAAACGCGACCAGGCCAAAACCGAAGAACACGCAGATCAAGCCCAAGCAGCTTGATCAACCGTCAACAACTTGCGGGCAAGCCCACAAGCCCACCGTGTCAAGTTGTTGGCAGGATTATGGGGCCAGCAAAGTTGGGGGTGTCGGGGCTGGCGTGCCCCGGGGCGCGAAAACCAGATGCCCGCCGACCGGAGAGGTCCATAGTCTCAGCGCCGTGCCGCGCTCCAGCGCACCACGCCCCGTGCCCGTGGAGGACCACCATGCCCAACGATCTGCTCACCCTGCCCCTGACCGGCGCTGCCGCCCGAGAGTTGCCGGAGTCCCCCATCGACCTGCGCCCCCTGGAAGCGGCCGATATCGACTCTCTCGCCGCGCTGTACCTGGCCGCCTACCCGCCCGGTGTCGCCGCCGCGGATCCGGCCGAGGCGCGTACCGAGATGGAGGAGAGCTTCGCAGGCGACTACGGGATCCTGCGGCCCGATGCGTGCGCCACCGCGTGGATCGAGGGTGAGGCAGTCGGCGCGATCATCGTGGTGGAGCGCTCGATCTGGGACGAAGACCTCGTCGGCCCCTTCATCATCGACCTGTTCGCCTCCCCCGCTGCACGCGGGCATGGGGTCGGGACGGCGCTCGTCGCCCACGCCGTGCGCGCGTGCGCAGCGGCCGGAGCCCCCGCGCTCAGCCTGCGGATCGGCGAAGGCACCTCCGCGGCGGCGCTGCACATCTACCAGCGCCACGGCTTCACGCCCCGCGAGACGAGCTGACGATTCTGATGCGCTGGTGACCGATGCGCCGCCCCACATCGGTCACCGCCGCATCACAATCGTGGGGAGTCAGGGGTTGGGCAGAGCGGCGCGGGGGCAGAGGGAACGGCGGCGTGCGCCCGCCTCACTCCCCCAGCATCGCCCGCCGCTGCCAGAACACCACAGCGCTCGCCGCGGCGACGTTCAGCGAGTCCACGCCTCCGGCCATGGGGATCACCACGTGCTCATCCACCGCCGTGAGCGTCGCGGGCTTCAGCCCGTGCCCCTCCGCGCCCAGCACCAGTGCGACTTTCCGGTCCGGTCCCAGGTCCGCCTGGTCCAGCGGCACCGCGCCGTCGGTGAGCGCCAGGGCGAGCACGTCGAAGCCGGCGTCGTGCAGCAGGTCCACGCCATCGGCCGACGAGCCCGCCCCGCTCTCCCCCGTCGCGCGTGGGGCGTGCGGCCAGGCGTCGAAACGGGTCCACGGCACCTGGAACACCGTGCCCATCGACACCCGGATCGAGCGGCGGTACAGCGGATCGGCGCACTGCGGGCTCACCAGCACCGCGTCCACGCCGAGCGCCGCGGCGGAGCGGAACATCGCCCCGACGTTCGTGTGGTCCACGATGTCCTCGAGCACCGCGACGGTCCGCGCCCCCTCCAGCAGCTCGGCCACGCCGGGCAGCTCGGGCCGCTGCATCGCCGCGAGCGCCCCGCGGTGCAGATGGAAGCCGGTCAGCTCCTCGAGCAGCCCCTCAGCGCCCACATACAAAGGCACCTCGGGGAAGCGCTCATACAGCGGCGCGAACTTCGCGAGCCACTTCTCGCTCATGAGAAAGGAACGCGGGCACATACCGGCGTCGATCGCCCGGGAGATCACCTCGAAGCTCTCGGCCATGAACAGCCCGCGCTCCACCTCCACGCGCGAACGCAGACGCACATCGGTCATTCGCAGGTAGTCATCCAACGCCGGATCGGCCAGATCCTCCGCCGAGCCCAGCCGACGCAGCTGACCGCCTTCTACAGCCTCCATGCGCTGTCAGTTCAAAGACAGCGAACGCGCGGTGTAGCGTTCACCACGCTGCTCAGCCACGAGCGGCAGCCCGAACGTCGCGGTGAGGTTCTGCGAGGTGAGGGTCTCCTGGATCGGGCCGGCGGCCACGAGCTGCCCGCGGCGCAGCAGCGCCGCATGGGTGTAGCCCGGCGGGATCTCCTCCACGTGATGCGTCACGAGCACGGTCACCGGGGTCGCGGGATCCTTCGCGAGCCGTCCCAGGGTGCGCACCAGCGATTCTCGCCCGCCGAGGTCCAGGCCCGCGGCCGGCTCATCGAGCAGCAGCAGCTCCGGGTCGGTCATGAGCGCCCGGGCGGCCAGCACGCGCTTGCGCTCGCCGGTGGACAGGGTGCCGAACATGCGAGAGCCCAGCTCCCCCACCCCGAAGGCGGCGAGCAGCGTGCGGGCCCGCTCCAGATCCACCTCGTCGTACTGCTCGCGCCAGCGCCCCACCACGCCGTACCCGGCGGTGACCACGACGTTCTCGCAGGTCTCCTGCAGCGGGATGGTCTCGGCGAGCTCCTGGGAGGCTAGGCCGATCAGCGGTCGCAGCTCGAAGATGTCGACCTTTCCCAGGCGCTCCCCGAACAGGTCCACGGTCCCAGCAGTGGGGTGCATGCGGGCGGCGAGTAGCTGGATCAGGGTTGATTTCCCGGCGCCGTTGGGGCCCAGGATCGCCCAGCGCTCCCCCTCTCCGATCGTGAGGGATACGTCGTCCAGGATCGTCGTCCCGGCGCGGCGGACGGTGACATCGGTGAGGGATGCTGCTGCGAAGGCCATGGCCAGAAGCCTACCCGCCGCGCCGGGTGACACCGGGGATCAGAAGCGCTGCCACACCCCCGCGTGCTCCACCTGGCCACGGCCGGGCTGGGAGTAGTCGCACACGCCCTCGGGGAAGGTCCGCTGCAGGCGCTCCCACTGCTCATCGGTGAACTCCACGGGGTAGTCCTCGCGCACCGGCGCCACGGTCGTGCAGGCGATGATGTCCGCCGCGATCGATTCCCCGGCCACCTCGCGCGGGAAGCTCGCCGAGGGGTAGAGCTGCTCGCACTCGGAGGCGGGATCCCGGTTCAGCTCCATCGGCAGGAACGTCGGTTCCTCCTCGCGCGTCATGCAGCCCTCTACCAGCGCTTCGGGACGGGCCGCGCCGATCTCCTCGAGGCTGGGGCGCTGGGTGTGATCATCGGGCAGCTCCAGCCCCGTCAGCCACGCATCCATCTGCTCGATGCCGTGCATCACCAGCGGGCTGTTGCTGCTGAATCCGCCGTAGCGGTGATCCTCCAGCAGGCTCACGTGGTTGACCGCGGTGCCGTTGGCCTGGCGCATCCGCTCGCGCATGGAGTTGGTGTGGTAGCGCATGTGGATGTCGCCGTTCTCGAAGTCATCGGCATAGGCGCGGTAGTCGATGACCGGGGTCGAGGCCAGGCCCTGCCCGCCATCGGTGAGACGGCCGGTGCGGTACGCAGCCTCGACAGCCGGCAGATCCGCCCCCGTGCGCTCGGCGATGAAGTTCGCGTCATGGTCATAGCCCCCGATGCCCTCATTGAGATTCAGGAACTGCTCCACGCTGATGGTCCCGTCGGCCAGGGCCCCCAGGCCGTACTGGATGCCGATGTTGTCCAGCGGACGCAGGGCGAATCCGGTCTCCGGGTCGGTGCCGTAGATGTTCTTCGTGTGGTCGTAGACCGAGCAGCGCACGCCGTCAGGGTCGTCTCCGGGTCGTAGCGCTCCTCCTCCGGCATCGTGGGCGGGCAGAACACCCGCGGGTCGATGCGCTGCGCCCCTTCGGCGACATTGTCCATGGTGGCGAGTGTCTCGAAGCCCGTGACCGCGCGCTTCTGCTCATCGGTCCAGGCGCCCTCGTCGGCGCCCTCGAAGTAGTGCTGCAGCAGGCGGGCGTCGGTGATCATGTGGATGGTGCCGAACCCGACCTCTGGGAAGGAGCAGTCCACCACGACGCCGTCGAACACCCCCGGATAGTTGTCGGCGGTCTGGTGGGACTGGTACGAGCCGCCCGAGCAGCCGAAGCCGATCGTGAACTGGTCCCGGCCGTAGGTCTCGATGAACTTCTCCTTGGTCATCTGAGCGCTTTCGGAGGCCAGCAGGTCGTTGCAGTTGAAGCCGAAGACGTTCAGCGACGAGGACGCCATGGCGTACCCCTGCCCGAGCAGGTTCGTATCGAGGGTGCCGCCGGTGCCCGGACCCTGCCGGTACCAGCCGCCGGTGCAGCCGCCGCCCAGGGTGTAGATGAGTTTGCCGTTCCAGCCGTCGGGGCGGTTCGTCGGCGTGACCTCGTCCTCGACCAGCGGATCGTGCAGGGCGGTGTGCTGGTAGATGGAGCGGTTGGTGGTGCCGTGCGCCATGCGGATGATGAAGGGACGCTCTACCCCGTCGGCCGTGGTCGTGTACGCCATATCCGCGGGGTAGTCCGTTGCGTCGGCAGGGAACTCAGCCCAGCTGTTGTCGGTCGTGAGATAGATGTGGTCCACCCGATCGGCAACCGTGCAGTTCTCATCCAGCGGCGGTCCCAGCGGCTCCTCGAGGCCCGGGATGATGAACTCCTCGGTCTCGCAGGCGAAGGGGGTCTCATGCGGTCCGCTCAGCAGCGGCCCCTCCCCCGGATGGTTCGTGAGCGTCAGGCTCGCATCGGGCCGACCTTTGCCGGGCACGGTCGCCTCCACGACGTGCTCGCCGGTGTCCATGCCTTCCACGAGGCCCACCAGCACATCCCGCTCGGCGTCATAGTCGAACGCATCGGTGACGTCCTGCCCGTCCAGCAGGACGGTCACCTGGTGGTGCGGGATCGTGCGGTCCCAGGACACCTCCACGAGCGCGTCACCGCCGGTGACCAGCTCGGGTGCACTCGAGAGCGTCGTGACCGACAGTCCCCCGTGCCCGCCGTCGTGGTTCGGGGCGGCGATCGCCGGAGCGGTGGTCAGCAGCAGCAGACCGGCCCCCAGGGCGAGCGACTGGCGGACGCGCGTTCTCAGGGAGGGGCGAGGAGAGGAGGGCATGGGTGGATTCCTTCCAGGGGGTTGGGGAGAGGGAAGGGTGGTGCGACGCTAGACATGCTCGTGAGGCATGTCTCAGAAACGGCCGCATCTGTGACCATTCCGTGACCTCACGGTGAGGGGCCTCTGCAGCGCACCCGAGCTGGCCCGTCCCCCTACACTGGCCGCACCGTCGTGCCCCTCACCAGGAGGTCCCCGTGCTCCTTCGGCCCCTCACCCTGCAGGCCCCGCGCGGCTCCGTCGCCGCCGATGAGATTCGAGCGGGCATCGACGCACTGATCGCCGACCGCGCCGACGACATGCCCGTCGAGTTCCCGGCCGATGTCCTCGCCGCCGCTGAAGAGGCCGCCGGACGCGCCGCCGATGAGGATCGCGCAGATCGCACGGACATCCCCTTCATCACCCTGGACCCGGCCTCGTCCACGGACCTGGACCAGGCGATGCACCTCTCGCGCACGGCCGGCGGCTATCGCGTCCTCTACGCCATCGCGGACGTGCCCTGGTTCGTGCCGCTTCACGGGCCGATCGATACGGAGGCGCGGCGCCGCGGGGAGACGGTGTACCTGCCGGATCGTCGCATCCCCCTGCACCCCGAGGTGCTCTCCGAGGGCGCGTCCTCCCTGCTGCCTGAGCAGCCCACACCCGCCTTTGTGTGGGATCTGCAGCTCGATGAGCGTGGAGAGGTGCGGGACGTCGGGCTCGAGCGCGCTATGGTCCGCTCGGTCGCGAAGCTCGCCTATGACGAGGTGCAGCAGCAGCTGGATGCCGGCACTTCTGACGAGATGATGCTCCTGCTGCAGGAGATCGGTCAGCTGCGCGCCCAGCTCGAATCCGAGCGCGGCGGGGCGAGCCTCAACGTTCCTGAGCAGGAGGTGGAGGCCGACGGGGACCATGTGCGCCTCACCTGGCGCCAGCCCAACCCGATCGAGGACGCCAACGCCCAGATCTCGCTGATGACCGGGATGGCTGCGGCGTCGGTGATGCTCGAGCACGGCGCCGGGATCCTGCGTACCATGCCTCCGGCGCAGGAGCAGGCGGTGGCGCGTTTCCGCCGTCAGACGGAGGCTCTGGGCGAACCTTGGTCCACCGCGCAGCGGTACGGCGACTACCTGCGTTCGCTGGACTGGCGCAACCCCTCCCACCTTGCCCTGCTGAACCAGGCCACGTCCCTCTTCCGTGGTGCTGGCTACCACGCCTTCACGAGCGCCGAGCAGATCCCCGAGGATCCCGCCCAGGCGGCGATCGCGGCACCCTACGCGCACACCACCGCCCCGCTGCGCCGCCTGGTGGACCGCTTCGTGCTGCTGATCTGCCACCACCACCTCACCGGCACCACCCCGCCTGCCGAGCTCCTCGCTGCGCTCGCGGAGATCCCCGAAGCGATGCAGTCCGCCGGATCGCGCGTCGGCCAGCTCGAACGCGAGGCCATCGACCTGGTGGAGATGCTCGCCCTGCGCGCGTGGGTGGGCGAGACGTTCCCCGCGGCGGTGATCGAACGGCGCGAGGCCAGCACGAACTCGGACGGGAATGGCGGCGCCCCCACCCGCGTGGAGGTTCAGCTCATCGACCCGCCGGTGACCGCCTGGGTGCCGCTGGATGCGCAGATGGGGCAGGTCGTGCGGGTGCGGCTCGAGGATGTCGATGTCGCAGAGCGCAGCGCACGGTTCGTCGCCGCAGGCGAGTCGGAGCCGACGACCGAACACGCAGAGCCGACGACCGAAGGCGAGGGGGCGACGTGACCGCCCCGAATGCCGGACGCGATCTCGTCGTCCTGCCCCGGGCGGCGGTGCTCATGCTGTGGACCGCCCAGTACCTGCGCGGTGCCATCGGGCCCGATGACGCTGCGCAGCTGAGCTTCGGGGCGGACCGTTCCGGACCCAGCGGGCACGGCGAGGACCTCTTCGACTGGATGGTGTCCCTCAAGCAGCTGCCGCTGGTGCAGCTGCGGCTCGTCCTGCCGGTGCCCGGGCGCCTCGCGGGCCTCGTCGGACCACCCGAGGTGGTGCCGGCCGCGCTCGAGGCCGAGCAGGCGATCGTGGTGACCGCCGCGGGCATCGCCGACCACACGCTCGTGCCGATCCTCTCCCCCGGGGAACATCAGGGACGCCCCGTCACCGCCGTGACCTGGGCCCGCACCCCCGCCCCGGTCGGCGCGCAGATGGCCCCGCCGGTGTCGGGCGGAGCCCGTGAAGAGCTGCTGCACGCCCTGCGGCGCACCGCCGAGGGCAGCACCGATGTGGACCTGGTGCCGGAGGAGCCGGTGGAGCCCTCGCGCATCCCCGCCACCTGGATCGCGACCGGCCTGCCCAAAGACATCGACCTGCCGACCGCGCATCTGCTCATCCTCGCCGCTCGCACCCTGCTGCTCTCGCGCGCCGAGATCGAGGAAGGGCACGGTCATACGGTGCACCTGGCCGAGGCGCTCACCCGACGGGGGCTGCTCGATGAGCTGCACGACGCCGCCCGCGTCGCCCTGGTGGAGGCGGTAGAGCAGCTCAGTGCGATCGACCCGGCCTGAGCTGGCCGTCCCGATCCCGCCGCTGGCCGTCCCGATCCTGCCGCAGCACGCTGCGTCGGATCCGCGCTGAGCCCGCCCTCAGCGCACGGGGCGGGAATGCGGAGGCTCAGCCGGCGAGCACCTGGCGGTACACCTCCAGGGTGCGCTCGGCGATCGAGGTCCACGAGAAACGCTCTGCGGCCCGGCGCCGGGAGGCCTCGCCCATCTGTGCCGCCCGCTCGGGATCGGAGACCATGCGCACCAGTGCATCACGCAGATCCGTCACGAAACGATCGGGGTCCACCGGCGTGCCGGTGCCATCGCTCAGCTGCTCGAGGGTCACCAGGTAGCCGGTCTCACCGTCGGCCACCACTTCGGGGATCCCGCCGGTGGCGGAGGCGACCACCGGGGTGCCGCAGGCCATCGCTTCGAGGTTCACAATCCCCAGCGGCTCGTACACGCTCGGGCACACGAACGTGGTCGCATGCGTGAGGATCTGGGTGAGCTCCTGGCGGGGCAGCATCTCGGTGATCAGATGCAGGCCCTGCCGGCTGCTCTGCAGCTCGGTGACCAGCTCATCCACCTCGCGGGCGATCTCGGGCGTATCCGGGGCGCCGGCGCACAGCACCACCTGATAGTCCTCCGGCAGCTCCCGCACGGCGCGCAGGAAGTACGGCAGGCCCTTCTGTCGGGTGATCCGGCCGACGAACACGATCATCGGCGCCTGCGGATCGATGCCGCGGCTGGTCAGCGCCGTCGTCTCCGGATTTGGCGCCCACTGCTCGAGGTCGATGCCGTTGTGGACCACATGCACCCGGTCCGGGTCCACCATCGGGTAGGAGCGCAGAATGTCCTCACGCATGCCCCCGGAGACGGCGATGACCCCGGCGGCATGCTCGTACGCGGTCCTCTCGGCGAAGGAGCTGAGGCGATAGCCGCCGCCCAACTGCTCGGCCTTCCACGGCCGCAGCGGCTCGAGCGAGTGAGCGGAGAGCACATGCGGCATGCCGTGCAGGGTGGAGGCGACGTGCCCGGCGAAGTTCGCGTACCAGGTGTGGGAGTGGACCAGATCCGCCCCCTCGCAGTCCTGGGCCATCAGCAGATCGGTGCCCAGGGTGCTGAGTGCAGCATTGGCACCCTCCAACTCCGCGGGGGTGCGGTACGAGGTGGTGTCCTCCTCGGTGCGATCGGCGCCGAAGGCCCGCACCTGCACCTCGATGTGCCGACGCAGCACAGCGGTGAGCTCGGCGACGTGAACGCCGGCACCCCCATACACCTCCGGCGGGTACTCCTTTGTCAGCAGATCGACGCGCATGGACTGCATCCTTCCTCTTCCGGCCCGGGCATGGGGCGGGGCGTCCGGTCGCGGCGATCGGGCGGGACCCCCGCAGCGTGATGGACGCCACCGCTGGACTATCCTCGCATCATGTCCTCCCCCAAGGTTCTTGCCATCGTCCTCGCCGGCGGCGAGGGGAAGCGGCTGATGCCGCTGACCGTCGACCGAGCCAAGCCGGCCGTGCCCTTCGGCGGCATCTACCGGCTGATCGACTTCGCCCTGTCGAACATCGTCAACTCCGGCTACCTGAAAATCGTGGTGCTGACCCAGTACAAGTCCCATTCGCTGGACAAGCACATCGCCCAGACCTGGCGAATGAGCTCCCTGCTGGGCAACTATGTGGCACCGGTGCCCGCCCAGCAGCGCATGGGCAAGCACTGGTACCGCGGCAGCGCCGACGCGATCGCCCAGTCCCTGAACCTCATCGATGACGAGAAGCCCGACTACGTGGTGGTTGTCGGGGCCGACAACATCTACCGCATGGACTTCTCCCAGATGCTCGATGCGCATATCGAGTCCGGGAAGTCCTGTTCGGTCGCCGCGATCCGCCAGCCCATCGAGCTGTCCGACCAGTTCGGGGTGATCGAGACCGACCCGTCGGATCCCACCACCATCAAGGCGTTCGTGGAGAAGCCCACCCAGACCGAGGGCCTGGCCGATGACCCCTCCGCGATCCTCGCCTCGATGGGCAACTACATCTTCACCGCCCAGGCACTCATGGATGCGGTGACCGCCGATGCGCAGGATGACTCCTCCCGGCACGACATGGGCGGAGACATCGTGCCGGCCTTTGTGGACCGTGGCGATGCTGCGGTGTACGACTTCATCCGCAACGATGTGCCGGGCTCCACGGACCGTGACCGCGACTACTGGCGCGATGTGGGCACCCTGGATGCGTTCTATGACGCCCACATGGACCTCATCTCGGTGCACCCAGTGTTCAACCTCTACAACGCCGACTGGCCGACGTTCACCGGTCACCGCAATGTCCCGCCGGCGAAGTTCGTGCATGCCGGGCCGGGGCGCGTCGGCTCCGCGGTGGACTCCTTCATCTCCCCTGGTGTCGTGGTCTCCGGGGCGCAGGTCTCCAGCTCCGTGCTCTCCCCCGGGGTGCGCGTGAACTCCTGGTCCAACGTCTCGGATTCGGTGCTCATGGATGGCGTGATCGTGGGGCGCCACAGCCAGATCCATCGCGCGATCATCGACAAGAACGTTGTGGTGCCGCCGCGCACGCAGATCGGCCTGGATCCCGAGGAGGACCGGGCCCGCGGCTGGGTGGTCACCGAGTCCGGCATCACCGTGCTCGGCAAGGGCACCGTCATCACCCCGTGACAGCCGCGGTGCGTTCCACTTCCCAGCCCCCGACGGGCCTGCTGATCAGCGACGTCGACTCCACCTTCCTGACCCAGGAGGTCATCGAGCTGGTGGCCGATCACGCCGGAGTGCGGGACCAGGTGGAGGCGATCACCACCGCCGCGATGCGCGGAGAGCTGGACTTCGCCGCCTCGCTGCGTGAGCGCGTGGCCCTGCTGGAAGGGTTGGATGCCGCGGTGCTCGAGGAGGTGCGCGCCAGCCTGGTCCCCACCCCCGGGGTGCTCGAGCTGTTCGCCCGCGCCCGCGCCGCCGGCTGGGTGACCGCACTGGTCTCCGGCGGCTTCCACGAGGCGATTGATGAGCTCGCAGCACAGGCGGGGATCGACCATGTGCGTGCCCACCGCTTCGAGGTCACGGAGGGGCGCCTGACCGGACGGGTCGCCGGGGACATCGTGGATGGCGCGGTCAAGCGCCGCACCCTGGAGCAGCTACGGGAGCGCTACGGCCTGGCCCCGCAGCGAGTGGTCGCCCTCGGAGACGGCGCGAACGACCGAGAGATGCTGCGCGCGGCCGGGACTGGCATCGCCTTCCGGGCCAAGCCCGCGCTGCGCGAGGTGGCCGATGTGTCGCTCGCAGGGCCCTCGCTGCTGGATGCCTGGCCGTATCTCGAGGCGGCCGCGGGCCGCTGAGGTCAGGGCCGCACGATGGTGTGCAGCGTGAGGGTCTCCTCACCCAGCTGCGACCACTGCGGCATCTCCCCGGTGAGCACAGCCATGCCCCCGGTGGGCATGCCGATGCGGGCCTGCGCGGCAGAGCCCGCATCCGAGTCCTCATCGGCCAGCTGATCGCTGAGAGTGGAGATCACCGGTTCATGGCCGATGACCATGAGCACCTGATGCTCATCGTCCACCGCTCGGAGAAGATCCAGCAGGTCATCGGTGCCGCCGCCGTAGATCTCCTCGTGGTAGCTGACCTCGCCGGTGAACTCCGGCATCTTCGCGCGCACCGCGTCCCAGGTCTGCTGGGTGCGGGTCGCTGTGGAGACCAGAACACGGGAGACCTGCACTCCCTGCGCGTCGAGGTACTCCCCCACCAGATGCGCCTGGGTGATGCCGCGGTCGGCGAGCTCACGCTCGTGGTCAGTGGTTCCGGAGCCGCTCTCCGCCTTGCCATGTCGCATCAGCAGCAGCAGACGGGGGTCGGGGTCGGAGGATGCCATGGGGGCTGGTTCACGCCTTCGGGTCGGTCGAGGAATCGGGCCCGCCAGGGGGACGGGCCGCGGGGGCGGGATCAGTGTCCCATGCCCAAGCCGCCGTCCACGGGGATGACGGCGCCGGAGATGTATGCCGCATCATCGCTGGCGAGGAATGCGACCACGCGCGCCACCTCCGCGGGATCCGCGAAACGCTCGGCGGGGATGGCCTTGCGGTAGCTTTCCTGCAGGTCTTCGGGCAGGGAGCGGGTCATCTCGGTGTCGATGTAGCCGGGGGCGACGACGTTCGCGGTGATGCCGCGCGAACCGAGCTCGCGCGTGATCGCCCGCGCCATGCCGATCAGACCGGACTTCGAGGCGGCGTAGTTGACCTGGCCGGGCGAGCCATACAGCCCGACGACGGAGCTGATGAGCACGATCCGTCCGTGCTTCTTGCGCATCATCGACTTCGTCACCCGCTTGATGCTGCGGAACGCGCCGGTGAGGTTGGTGTCCAGCACCCTCTCGAAGGAGTCATCGCTCATGCGCAGCAGCAGCTGGTCATCGGTGATTCCCGCATTGGCGACGAGCACCTCGATGGGGCCGTGCTCCGCTTCCGCAGCGCTGACCGCGCGGTCCAGGCTTTCGCCGTCGGTGACATCAGCAGCGAGCGTCAGCGCACCGTCGGGGCCGCCCTGGCCGGAGCGGGAGGTGACGGCCACCTTGTCGCCGCGACGCAGGAGCTCCTCGGCGATCGCCCTGCCGATGCCGCGGTTGCCCCCAGTGATCAGCACGCTGCGGGGGGTGGTGGTCTCACTCATCGGTTCTCCTTCACGGCGGGGCGGGTAGCTGGCTGCGGCGACGCGATGTGCTCGGCGTATGTGCGGTGGTTGCTGTGTGAGCGCCGCGTCATCAGGCCAGGGGTGTGCACTACGATACGGCCAGAACAGGGTCGGGTCTCGCTTGGGGGGAACCCGGCTGCCCGCACAGCAGGAAGGTGCCCGCTGATGGCTTACCGCTTCAATCCGCCGCCGAACTGGCCGATCAAGGATGCGAACTGGAGCCCGCCTCCGGGGTGGCAGCCGGATCCGTCCTGGGGTCCTGCGCCCGAGGGCTGGAACTTCTGGGTCGAGGAATCTGCGCCGCAGGGACCGGCCGCCGATACTGCGGGGCCCTCCGATACGTCTGCCAGCGATGCGTCCGCTGCGGCGGACCCGGCCGAGAGCGGGGAGAGCAGCGGGCAGAGCGCTGCTGCCGATGACGACGCAACGCACGTCGCGCACTCCGGCGAGCAGCCTGCCCCACTGCAGAGCGAGGCCTCGATGCAGGGCGAGGACGACGCAACGCACGTCGCGCACTCCGGCGAGCAGCCTGCCCCACTGCAGGGCGAGCCCTCGATGCAGGGCGAGGACGACGCAACGCACGTCGCGCACTCCGGGGAGCAGTCCGCGGCGGCGGCGCAGCCCGCCGACGATCAGAGCTCCGCGGCCGCGCCCGAGACCGCCCAGTATGAGGGCCCTGACCTCGAGACGGATCTCGCCCAGCAGGCCCCTTACGAGACCGGCCTTCCGGCGGATCAGTCTGCCGGTGGTGTGCAGGGTGCCGATGCCTCCTCGGAAGCGACCGACGGGGTCGGTGCAGCTGGAGCGGCCGGTGTCGCGGGTGCCGCAGGAGCCGCCGGGGCGGCTGCTCACGGCGCACAGGGCGAAGGACAGAGCGCCGGCTACAGTCAGGATCAGGCCTACGGCCAGGCCTCCCCCGCACCGGGCTACGGTCAGGATCCGGCATACGGTCAGGCCTCCCCCGCACAGGGTTATGGCCAGGCCTCTTCCGCGCCGGGCTATGGGCAGGATCCGGCATACGGTCAGGCCTCCCCCGCACAGGGGTACGGCCAGGCCTCCCCCGCACAGGGGTACGGCCAGGCCTCTCCCGCGCCGGGCTACGGCCAGGGGTCTGCCGCGGATTACCCCGGAAAGGGCTCTGCCGGCGAGTACTCCGATTACGGCACCGCCTCTCCGGCTGGTGCGGGGAGCAGTGGGTCCTGGACGGCCTCCACTGCTCCCGGTCAGGGCCAGCAGAAGAGCTTCCTGCAGCGTTTCTGGTGGCTGGGCTGCATCCTTGCAGCACTGCTCGCGCTGCTGCTCATCGTCGTGGGCGGCCTGGTGTTCCTCAACCGCGGTGGTGGCGAAACCGAGGGCGGAGATCCCACCACGACCGTCGAGGAGACTCCCTCCGAGGACGAGACCCCGACGGAGGATGAGACCCCGACGGAGGATGAGACCCCGACGGAGGATGAGGAGGAGACGCCGACTCCCACCAATACCCCGACGATCAGCGGTGACGCTGAGGAGAAGGCGGTGGCGGGCATGGACGGCTCCGGGAAGATCGCCATCGAGATGGAGTGGCTGCCGGCCTCGAAGCTGCCCGGTGAGTACACCGACACCGTCGAGGAACCCCAGAACGGCGACGAGTACCTCGTGGTGACCGCGAAGCTCACCGTCGAGGACGGGGAGATGAGCAACAATTCGCATCAGCTGACGGTGAAGACTCCCTACGGCGGCGATATCAATCCCGCCACCGCCACCTTCTCGCTCAAGGACGGCGGGGCGTCAGGCGCTCCGTTCGATCTGAAGGCCGGGGATGAGTACACGATGCGAGTGCTGTTCGATGTGAAGCGGGCCGGCGGGTTGACGCTGAACTACACGACCTACAGCGACGACTACACCTGGAAGATCCCCAAGTGACCGTCACCCGGAGCTTCAACCCCCCGCCGAACTGGCCGGAACCACCGCACGACGGCTGGATCCCCCCGACAGACTTCGTGCCGGATCAACGGTGGGGCCCGGTCCCGGCCGGGTGGAGGCTCTGGACCCGTGAGGATCGCGCGGGCGGCCCCGCGCCGCTGCAGGCGTCCGAGGATGTCCCTGCCAGCGGCGCGCGGCCGCGTCCGCGCGTCGAGCAGTACCCCGTCGCCGTCCTGAACCCGGGTATGTGGACGGAGAATCACCCGGGGAACGAGGACTACGGGTTCCCGGCGCCGACCCCGCGCCCCGATCGTCCCCGGGTGCGGCTCGGCGTCACGATCGCGGTGACCGTGCTGGGCTTCCTCATCGCCGCCGCGACCGCAGTGATGTTCGTGATGCTCGTGAACTTCGCGGTCGAGGACCTGCTGGGGGTGCTCGAAAAGCGTGCCGCCGGACACCTCACCGGTTCCCTCACACCCGCTGATGGCTTCCTGGCCGATGTCCTGACCGCTGCGATCCGCGGGGACGGATGACCCGCTCCCCCGCCCGTCGCGTGCTCCTCAGCCGTGACACGCTGCTGTGGCTGCTGATCGTGCTGATCCTGGCCGGCGTGTGTGTGATGCTCGGCCGGTGGCAGTTCGGCCGATATGAGGACCGCCGAGCGCACGCCGATCTCGTCGCGTCCCATTACGACGCAGCACCGGTGGACCGCGAGAGCATCCTTCCCACTCCGGATGCCTCCCTCCCGCCGGATGCGGAATGGACACCCATCACCCTGCGCGGCAGCTACTGCACCGACCCGGAGTGCATCCTGTACGTGCGCAACCGGACCCTCGCGGGAGACGTCGGCTACTGGCAGCTGGCTCCCTTCACCGCGGAGGACGGCACCGCGCTGCTCGTCGTGCGGGGATGGGTGCCCCAGGACGGCGACGGGCAGGTGCCCGCCCAGCCCGCTGCGGTGCCCGAGGACACGGTCACGATCACCGTGCGGCTGCGCCCTCCCGAACCGGTGCTGGACCGAGAGCGGCCCGAGGGACAGGCGCACTCCGTCTCCCCGCAGCAGATCGAGCCGATCCTGCCTCCCTTAGATGCGGCGATGATCACCGGCGCTTACGGAGAGCTCGATGCCGAAGACCCCGCCGGGGAGCGGCCCATCCCCCTGCCGCGGCCGGACACCGGGCTGGGGCCCCACCTGTCCTATGCCGTGCAATGGTGGGTGTTCGCCCTGTTCTTTCCGGCGGCCTGGATCTACCGCACCCGTCGGCAGATCCAGGACCTGCGCACCGAGACGAACCCTGATCCGACGCCGCACCGCGTCGACCATCGCCCGCGCAGCGCCGCTCGAACCCGCCGCCGCGGCCATGACGAGGAGGAAGAGGATGCCCTCATCGATCAGCACACGCTCTGACCACCGCCCGCGCGGCTCCCGCTTCCTGCCCGGACCGCGCCCGCGCTGCATCGCCCACCGCGGTCTGGCGCTCGAGGCCACGGAGAACACCCTGGACGCCTTCGCCGCCGCGATCGCAGCCGGCGCGGACCTTTTGGAGACCGACACCCGAGCGACCGCCGACGGCCTCGCCCTGGCGGTGCATGACGCCGATCTGCAGCGCATCGCCGCCGATCCCCGCCGCATCGACGATCTGGCCGCCCAGGAAGCGGGGGCGATCACGCTGCACGGCGGAGAGCGTCTGGCCATGCTGGAGGACGTCCTGGGAACCTTCGCCGACGTCCCGGTGAACATTGACATCAAGGCTCCCTCGGCGATCGGGCCCGCGGTCGCCGCGATCTCCCGCACCCGCAGCGCCGATCGGGTGTGCATCGCGGCCTTCGATGACGTGGTGGGCCGACGGACCGCTGCGACGCTTGAGGCTGCGACCGGTATCCGGGTGCAGCGCTCGCCCGGGCGCCGGACGATCGCCGCGTTCCTTGCGGCTCGCGCCGTCGAAGCGCCGCAGGGCGTGATCCGTCGGCTGCTGGCCCCCTATGGCGCTCTCCAGGTGCCGCTCACCTACCAGGGGGTGCCCATCATCACCCCCGCGAACGTCGCCGCCGCTCACCGGGCCGACTGCGAGGTGCATGCCTGGACGGTCGATGACCCCCAGACTATGCAGGACCTGCTGGTCATGGGCGTGGATGGTATTATCACCAACCGCGTCGATACGCTCGCTGCGATGCTGGGGAGGGTGTCTGAGAGCTCGTGATCCGCGTGCTCGAAGCCACTGCCTGAGGTCTTGGAGCGTCCGCCCTGCGGCGGTGCGCCCGATGTCTGGGACACTGGGAACAATTCTGGCTCGCGCGCCGTTGTACTGGATCGGTGAGGTCCGCGCCCTGCGCACCGCACCGATCATCGCGAGGTGAAGACCTCGTCGATCCTGAGATCACGTCGACGCGCTCACCACGTCGACCCTTTGACCGATAACGGGCCCGCCGCGCCCTACCCCATCCCGGCAGGAAGCGAGAACCGCATGAACAGCCGCAGCCTGCGAGGCACCCGACTGGGCTCCCTCTCCATGGAGACCGACGAGGGAGTCCTCGCCGCCCCCCGCCAGGAGGCCGTCTACGACTGCCCCAACGGACACGCCATCGTGCTGCCCTTCTCCGTGGAAGCCGATGTTCCCGCGGTGTGGGAGTGCCGCTGCGGCGCGACCGCTGTGCTGCGTGACCACGAGAAGCCGGAGGAGAAGCCCGGCAAGCCGGTGCGCACGCACTGGGACATGCTGCTGGAGCGGCGCAGCGAGGAGGATCTGCAGGTGCTGCTGGATCAGCGCCTCGAGCTGCTGCGCGCCGGAAAGCTGCACCAGCGCCGCGACCTCTGACCTATCCCCCGCGCGCGAGCCCGCCCGCCGCGACCGGCAGGTGCAGGCTCGCACGCCCGCGCACACGCCCCGTTCCCCGATCTCCGGGCACGGGGCGTTCTGCTGTGCGGCGACAGGCGGCGCGGTCGCGGACCTGTCAGCCCTGGGCCCGCGCCTCTCAGCCCTGGGTGATAGTGGGCGGCGTAGCCGGTCCCGGGTCCTCGGGCCGCCGCGGCTCGCTGTCGATGATGATCTCCCCGTCGATCACTCCGCCGCTGCGAGTGGTGCGCCGGAAGAGCACATGGTTCGCCCCCGCGGAGCCGCTGCCGAGCCCCATTGCCTTCACCGCTCGGCGCTGCACCGGGGTGATGAGCAGCAGCAGCCCGGCAAAATCCGTCAGCAGACCGGGGAAGAAGAACAGCAGTGCCGCCAGCAGTGTGAAGGCCGGGCGGGACAGATGCTTGTGCACATCCCCGCGGCCGCGCACGGCGCGCACCAGGGAGCGCAGACGGATGAAGGACTGTTGCCCGGCGGCGACCACAAGCGCCACGCCGATGATCCAGCCCACCACGACGACCAGCACGGCCCACCACAGACTGGTGTTGATGCCGATCGCCACGAGGATCGCGAGCTCGGAAAGGCCCACCAGCACGACCCCCAGCGGCACCAGCGTGCTCCAGCGCGAGCGGCGTTCGCCCGCGTGCGGTGCTCCGGTCATGGGCGTGTCTCCTCCAGCTGGTCCTGCGCGGTCTGCCCGTCGGCTGCGGACCCGTTCAGGCTAGCGCAGCAGTCCGCGAAGCTGCTGGGTGCGGCGGGCGAGCCCCCAGGCGGTGACCTTCACCAGCGCTTCGCGCACGATGTCGCCGCTCATCTTGCTGGCCCCCTCGGTGCGCTCATCGAAGTCGATCGGCACTTCGGTGATCAGCGCCCCGAGCTCACGCGCCCGCCGGGTCATATCCACCTGGAAGCAGTAGCCCTGCGAGGCGATGGTCTGGTCCATCAGGCGCTGCAGCAGCTCAGCGCGGAACACGCGGAAGCCGGCGGTCGCATCGGCCACCCCGATCCCCAGCCAGAGCCGCACATAGGTGTTCGCCCCGCGGGAGAGCAGCAGGCGGTGCAGCGGCCAGTGATGGACCTGCCCGCAGGGCACCCAGCGGGAGCCGATCGCCAGATCCGCGCCGCGCCGCACCGCCTCCACCAAGCCCGGCAGCTGTTCGGGCCGATGGGAGGCGTCTGCGTCCATCTCGGCGAGCAGGGCATAGCCGCGCTCGAGCCCCCATGCGAAGCCGGCGAGGTAGGCGGGGCCGAGCCCTTGCTTGCCCTCGCGGTGCAGCACATGCACCGCCGGATCGGTCTGCGCTTGCTGCTGGGCCCACTGCCCGGTTCCATCGGGCGAGGCGTCATCGACCACGAGGACGTGCGCGGCGGGCACGGCGGCGCGCAGACGCTCGAGGGTGCCGGGCAGCGCCTCGATCTCGTCATAGGTGGGGATCACCACCAGCAGCGGGAGCGGCGGGTGATTCGAGGGACGAACTCTCATCGACGATCTTTCGAGGTGCGGGGCGAGCGGGAAGAACGGGAGGTGCGCGCGAGGGCACGGTGCGGTGAGGCAAGCGACGCGAACAGGCCCAGCAGCCCCAGCGCGCTGAGCCCCACGGCGATCCACGGCCCGGCGGCCACCGCGGGCGTGGTGGCGGTGCGCAGCGGCACATCGGCCAGCAGCGCCCCCTGTTCCCAGTGGTCCACGACATCGATCCGGCGTCCCTCGGGGCTGAAGATCGCGGAGTGGCCGACGGTGGAGATATGCACGACGGAGCGGCCGGACATCACGGCCATCACCTTGGCTTCGGCGAGCTGCTGGATCGCCTCATGAGAGTGTCCGAACAGCGCGTTGTTGGATTGCACGATGATCACCTCGGCACCGTCGTCGACGACGTCGTGCACGAGGTTGTCGTAGGCGATCTCGAAGCAGATCAGCACCCCGGCGGTGTCCTCCCCCAGTCCGAGCGCTGTCAGATCCATGTCTCCGACCTCCTCACCGGGGAGCATGTCCATGGACACCAGGTCCACTTTGTCGGTGATCTTGCGGAACAGCTCCCGCTGCGGGATGTACTCGCCGAACGGCACGGGGTGGCGCTTGGAGTAGGTGTAGGGAATGCTGCCATCGGGGGCGAACAGCACCGCCTGGTTCAGTCGGTGGTTGTCGTCGACGGCGGCTTGGGTGCCGACCAGCAAGGGGGCGTCGGCCTCCCGGGCAATGGCGGTGAGCTGCTCTGCCATCAGCGGATCTTGGCGCGGGTCCCAGCCCGTGGAATCCTCCGGCCACACCACGAGGTCCAGGTCCATGTCCTGCTGCTGTGCTGTCGCGAGCGTCTGGTGGGTGATCTCCAGATGGTTGTCGAACACGTCGTCGGGCATGGCGTAGGAGACCGGGTCGATCTCTCCCATCGAGCCCTGGATCGCGGCGATCGTCATCGAGGGACGCTCGGATGGAGCCCGGTTCACGGGATGCGGCACCACGAGGGTCAGTAGCACCAGGGCGACCGCGGCGGCGCAGGGCCACACCCCGGCGAAACCGACCAGGCCAGTGCGGCGCCGCCCCAGCAGCGCCAGCACGCCCAGCAGCAGCAGCTGGCCGATGACGGCGACGGCGAAGGCGAGTCCCGCCATCCCCACCCAGGGGGCGAGGTTCAGCAGCGGAGAGCTCGACAGGGCGAAGCCGCTCGCCCCCCACGGCAGTCCACCCCAGGGCCAATGCGAGCGCAGGCTCTCCACCGCCACCCACAGCCCAGCCACGATCATCAGGGTGCTCGGGCCCAGACCCCGCCGGACCATCACCGTGCGGGCGAGCCCTCCGAACAGGACGATGTACAGCGCCTGCACGGTGCCGAGCGCCAGCCACGGCATGGCTCCCGCGTAGGTACTCGCCCATTCGGTGAGCGGCACGAAGAACGCCAGCCCCCACAGCAGCGATACGAAGACCGCGAGGAGCGCGGAACGCACCAGCAGCCCGCCGAGCAGCAGGGCGAGCGCGATGGGCAGCAGCATCCACAGGTCGTAGGGCGGGAAGGCCAGCACGGCACACAGTCCGCCGAGCACCCCCATGAGCAGTGCGGCCGGCCAGGGCGTCGGGGTGAACTCATCGCGCGCAGCAGCGTGGCCGCGCTGCCGGGCGGGGGGCCGCGGGGCGGTGGCGCGGGCTGAGCTGCGGCTCATGTCTCAGCCTTCGGCAGGCTGTCGTGCACGATGCGACCGTCGATCACCGTGCGCAGCGCACGGGGGCTGCCCTGGTCCAGATCCGGCAGCAGTGGCGTGCGTGAGCGCGGATCGGTGGACCAGGTGTCCACGCCTGCGGCCTCGGAGCGGACCGTGAGGTCCCACGGCTCCCACACCACGAAGGTCGCGGGAAGGCCGGTGCGCAGGTCCCCGGGGTGACGGTGCCCGGCGGCGCGCTGCCCGCCGCGGGTGGCGGCGAGGAAGGCGGCACGGTCACCCACCCGCTGGTCAGGGTCGGGATCATGCGCAGCAGCACGCACCCAGCTCCAGGGGTCCTGCGCCTGAGGGGCGCCGCCGGAGCCGAAGGTGAAGGGGATCCCGTCGCGCACATAGTCCCGGTACGGGACCGGCTCATCGCCCGGCACGATCACCCGGACACCGTCACGGGTTCCGGCCGGGCCGGGCAGGCGCAGCACGATGCCGCGGGCCGCGGCGGCCTGCTCCTGCGGGGGTGCGGGGAGGGAGCCGTCGGCCGTGGCGGCGGCATCGACGAACCCGGGAGTGACCAGGCATCCGGTGGCGTCGATGCGCGGGATGTCCGGATGCAGCACCGCGGCGGAATCCGCGGTGCCGGTCCACGCGATCATGCCGTCCGCGATCAGCATCGCGTCCGCTTCAGGATCGACGGTGCTGTACAGCACGATGCCGGTGTACAGCTGGGCGGTCGGCTGGTCCGGGGCGAGGTCAGTGGTGCTCACACCGCTCAGCTTCTCGCGGTCACCTGGGAGCTTGCTCATCGGTCAATCTCTTGGGCCACGAGTCCGCGACGCACCGCCCGGATCGCTCGGTGCGCCGTCTGGCCCAGCACCGGATCGGCGGTCAGCTGATCCAGCAGATCGATGACCTGCCGACAGTGGCGCACGAAGTCACCGGGCGGCAGATCACTGCCATCGAGCGCCGCCGCGAGATGGCTGCCGCGGGCCCAGCGGTGGACGATCGCCGCGAGCGCCGGATCGGGGGCATCGGTCGGGTCGATGCCGTGCCGCGCCTCGGCGGCCTGCAGCGCCGTGGCCAGACGTGTCGAGGCCTCCAGAGCGGCGTCCACGGCTGGATCGGGGATCAGCTCGGGGGCACGGTCATCCCGCCGGGACTCATGCACCGCAGCGGAAACCACAGCGGCCAGGCCCGCGGCGTCCAGCCCCGTCCAGGCGCCGTGCTCGAGGCACTGGGCGATCAGCAGGTCACGGTCGCTGAACAGGCGGCGCAGCCGCATACCGCTGTCTGTGGGATACAGCTCGCGCGTACTTCCCGCGTCGGCGCCGGATTCCTCCGTGAGGTAGCCGAGCTCGAGCAGCAGGGCGGTGAGTCGGTCGAAAGCACGGGCGAGGGTGCTGGTGCGTCCGCTGATGCGATGCTGTACACCCTCGAGCTCCCGGCGGGTGCGACGCCAACGCCCCACCCAGCGCAGATGTGAATCCAGGTCCGGGCAGGCCGCGCAGGGATGCGCAGCCAGCTGCTCACGCAGGGCGATGAGCTGGGCATCCGTCGCCGCGGTGGAGGGACTGCGCCGCGCTCGGCGACGCACCGCGGCACGGGCATCCTCCTCCTGGCCGGACAGGCGCTGGCGCAGCGCCGCGGCAGTGTCCTTGCGGACCTTGCCCTTCGAGAGGGTCTCCGGACGCGGCACCCGCATCGTGTCGATGACGGCGGGGGCGGAGGGCACATCGCCAGGGCGGATGGTGCGGCGTCTGCCCTCGGTGTCCAGCAGCTCCACCTGAGGACCGCCGAGGACAGCACGGTCCACGTCGAGGACGACAGCGTAGCCGCGGCGTTTCCCACCGGGCAGGGCGATGATCTCCCCGCGCCGCAGATCTCCGAGGATGCTGCGGGTACGGTCACGGTCCTTCGCGGCCCGGGCCTGGGAGAGGCTCTTCTCACGGGCGGAGATCTGCTCCTGCAGCTGCGCATACTCCAGCAGGTCTCCGCGCTCGCAGGTGATCGCCTGCTGATAGTCGTGGGCCGTGTCCTCGAGCTCCCGGGCCCGGCGGGCCAGCCCCACCACGGAGCGGTCGGCCTGGAACTGGGCGAAGCTGGTCTCGAGGGTCTCCCGGGCGCGGGCGAGGTCGAAGCGGTCCAGCAGGTTCACCGTCATGTTCGGGGTGGGCCGGAACGCGGAGCGCAGCGGATAGGTGCGGCGCGAGGCGAGGGAGGCAACAGCCTGCGCGTCGAAGCGCGGGCCCGCGAGGACCACCGCATGGCCCTCGGTGTCGATGCCGCGACGTCCGGCCCGTCCGGTCAGCTGCGTGTACTCCCCCGGGGTGAGGTCCGCGTGCTCCACGCCGTTGAACTTCACGAGCTTCTCGAGCACCACCGAGCGGGCGGGCATGTTGATCCCGAGCGCCAGCGTTTCGGTGGCGAACACCACCTTGATAAGCCCGCGGGAGAACAGCTGCTCGACGACCGTTTTCAGCAGCGGGAGCATCCCGGCGTGATGCGCCGCATAGCCGTCGAGGGCCGCGCGCCGGAACGCGGCGATGCCCAGCACGTCCTCATCCTCCACGCCGATCTGCGCGAGCTCTTCGTCCAGCGCAGCGCGAATCTGACGGCGCTCAGTGTCATCGGTGAGGCGCAGGTGCGCGCGGGCGCACTGCTGGACCGCACCGTCACAGCCGGCGCGGGAGAAGATGAACATGATGGCGGGCAGCAGCCCATGGTCATCCAGCAGCTCCACCACATCGGTCCGACGGGGCGGGCGCACTCCCCCGCCGGGACCGCGGCCGCCCCCGCGGTGGTGACGGCGCGGATCCTCACTCCCCCGTCGGCCTTGCCCCCGGTGATCCCGGTGCTCCTCGCGCGGACCGCGCCCGCCGCGGCCTCGACGTTGCGCCGAGCCGCGGGGGCGGTGCCGTCCGCTCGTGCCCTTGCGGTCCCGGTGCCCTCGACCGCGATGCCCGCCGCGGCGCTCATCGACTGGCAGGGAGAAGGACGTGATGCGTTCGATCTGCGGGTTGACCTCGCGGTGCGCCGCAGCGCCGGGGCCATGGGAGACCACGGCGTCCCCGTCGGCATCGACGAACAGGTCCAGCAGCTCATCGCGCACGACGACGTGCTGCCACAGCGGCACCGGACGGGTCTCGGAAACGATGATCTCGGTGCTGCCGCGCACCTCCTGCAGCCACGCCCCGAACTCCTCGGCGTTGGAGACGGTCGCGGACAGCGAGACGAGCTGCACCTCGCGGTCCAGGTGGATGATGACCTCCTCCCACACCGGTCCGCGCAGCCGGTCGGCGAGGTAGTGGACCTCGTCCATGACCACGAAGCCGAGCCCGTCCAGCAGCTGCGAGTCCGCGTAGAGCATGTTGCGCAGCACCTCGGTGGTCATCACGACCACCTCGGCGTCCGGCCGCACCGAGGTGTCTCCGGTCAGCAGACCCACCCGGTCGGCGCCGAGCCACTCCACGAGCTCCCCGAACTTCTGGTTGGACAGCGCCTTGATGGGGGCGGTGTAGAAGACCTTGCGACCTGCGGCCAGCGCCAGGTGCACCGCGAACTCGCCGACGACGGTCTTGCCCGCTCCGGTCGGTGCGGCGACGAGCACCGAGCTGCCGGACTCGAGTGCGCGTCCCGCCGCGAGCTGGAAGTCATCCAGCTCGAAGGGGTAGCGGGCGGTGAAGGTGGCCAGCTCGGAGCGTTCGTGCTGCTGCTGGGCGGCCCACTGGGCGTAGCGTTCGGCTGGCGAGGTCATGCCTCACCTCCGGTCGTGCTCCCCCCGGCGGGATCCTGCGGCAGCTGGGCGAGCAGCCGCACCGCACCGGGCAGGATCCGCGCGGTGATGGGCAGGACTGAGCGCGGCTCACCGTCGGCATAGGCGCGCAGGCCCCGGCCGGAGCGGATGCCCACGGTGATCTGGCGGACCGGCTGGATCTGCACCTCGTCCAGCTCAGTGTGGGTGCCGCGGAAGACGCGGGGGAAGAACCGCAGCAGCCGGGTGCGGCTGATGTCCGTGACGGCCGCGAGCTCGAGCTGCCCATCGTCCACCCGAGCTTCCGGTGCCATGCGCATGCCGCCGCCGAACACACCGGTGTTGCACAGGGTGAGGATCGAGGCGTCGAGCTCTTGGCGCTCGCCGCCGTCGATCTCGATCCAGAACGGCAGCGGGCGGAAGGCCGGCAGCTCGCGCAGCACCGCCGTGGTGTAGCGCATGGTGCGGTGGCGGGCGCTGTTCGCGCGTGCGTTGACGAGGGCATCGAAGCCCAGGTTCACGTTGCCGAGCGCGAGAGAGCGGTGCGGCAGGGCGTGCTCCCCGGTGGCGAGCACCTCGATCGCGTCGATTCGCACCGCGGGGCGCGAGAGGGCGTGCAGGAGGATGCGCGTGGCCTCCTCCGGGTCGTTGATCGGGATGTCGAGGGCGCGGGCGAAGTCATTGCCGGATCCGGCCGGAACGATGCCGAGCCGCACCGGTGTGCCGGCCACGATCTCTGCGCCGAGCGCCACGGTGCCGTCCCCGCCGATCACGACCAGCGCCGTGAGGGTGTCGCGCACGTCCTCCTCGCGGGCGCGGGCTACATGGGCGGAGGGTCCGGAGAGGTCCACGACGGACAGTCCGGCCAGGCGCAGCAGCTGGGCGACCTGCCGACCAGTGCGGCGTCCGGCACCGTGGGCGGCAGCGGGGTTGGTCAGCAGGCCCACCCGCAGGCGGCTCACCGGCGCTCCTCGGCGTCCTCGTCGATCTCGTCCAGACGCTTGGCGCGTTCGATCGGGGCGGGGGCGTCATCGATCCGGCTGGCGCGGTCCACGTCCTGGGAGGTGCCCTCCCTCTTGTCGCGCCGTCGGTCGTTGAGCATCGCGATGACGATCGCGCCGAAGAACAGCGAGGCGATCGAGCCGGACATGGCGATGAGGGTGAGCGGCTCCGGAGTGGGCACCATGACGGCGGTGAACAGGAAGCTGATGAAGATGATCCAGCGCCAGCCCTTGAGCATGGTCCGCCCCCGAATCAGGCCCATGAGGTTCAGCACCACCATCACCACCGGGATGACGAAGGCGATGCCGAAGGCGAGCATGGTCTTGACCAGCAGCGCCAGATACTCGTCGTAGCGGATCAGCTGCTCGACCTGATCCTCCTGCGGAGTGAAGCTCAGCAGGACCGGGATCAGCTGGTTCACCGCCCAGTACCCAGCCGCGCAGCCCAGGAAAAACAGCGGGATTGCGGCGCCGAAGAACCCCAGCGCGTAGCGGCGCTCGTTCTTGTGCAGCCCGGGCATGACGAACAGCCAGGTCTGCAGCATGATCATCGGGGAGGAGAGGATCAGCCCCATGTACGCGGCCAGCTGCAGGCGGACGTTCAGACCGGTGCCGGCTCCCTGGAAGTTCAACGCCGCGTTGTACCCCTTGCGGGAGGCGATGATGAAGGGCCGCTGCAGCACGTCCCACACCCACGGGAACAGGAACCAGCCCACGATGGCGAGCACCAGCACCGTCACCGCGCAGATCATCAGACGGTTGCGCAGCTCGGTCAGGTGCTCGCCGAGGGACATGCGCCCCTCGGGGTCCTTGCGCGGCTTCTTCGCCGGCTTGGCCGGGGCGCTGCGGCCCCGGTCCCGTGTCTCATCCGCCACGGAATCGCCTCCTCACACGCTGCGGGGTCCGAGCGGTCAGCCGCCCGGACCCCGCCAGCACATCGTCGATCGAGTGCTCAGTCGCGGCGGTAGGAGTCGTCGTCCTCGCGGACGCGCAGCCGCTCGCGCTCGTCCTCGCCGTCGCGCGGGTCGTACTCGCGGTCCTCGTAGCGGTCGCGACGATCCCGCTCACGGTCGTCGTAGCGGCGATCACGATCATCGTGGCGACGGTCGCGGTCCCGGTCGTCATAGCGCCGGTCGCGATCACGATCGTCATAGCGACGGTCACGGTCATCGGCCGCGTCCTCGTCGTCACGGTCTCGATCTTCCCCGCGCATCTCCTCGACCTCGCTCTTGAAGATGCGCATCGACTGGCCCATGTTGCGAGCCAGGCCCGGCAGCTTGTTCGCCCCGAACAGGAGGATCACCAGGACGATCAGCAGCACGATCGCCCAGGGGTTACGCATGAATCCCATTGAAGTACCTTTCGACAGCGCCGCATCGGCGGCACGGGCGCCCCCTATCATTCCACAGCGGAGCGAGCGCCGTTCGGGCCGTCGCATCGACGAACCGCTCCACCTGGAGCGGGCCGTCCCAGGGTAGCCGCTCTCAGGTGTCGTGCCGTGCAGCGGCGTCCCGCGCCACAGTCACGATCGTGTCTCTCAGATCACGCGGCGTGAGCACCTCCGCCGCCCCGGCGGCCTCCAGCACCGCATCGACGAGGGAGGCTCGGACGGGCGCAGGCAGATGCGCGTACGTCACCCCGTCGGCTCCATCGCGCAGTTCGGTGGCGTCGAAGGATTCAGCGATCCAGCGGGCCGGTGCCTCCAGGCGCAGCCAGGCGCCGTCCTGCACCCGGCCGGACAGCACGGGGCCTGCAGACCCTGCGGGGCGGTGCATCGGCGCATCGGCATCCAGCACCTCCACCACGCGATCCAGGCGGAAGGCGCGCTCCGCCTCGGCGAGCTCGCAGTAGGCCCGCAGGTAGGAGCGGGTGCCATCGGTCTCGATCGCGAGCGGTCGGATGCGGCGCACGCTCGTGCCCGCCCGATCGGCGGAGGAATAGCGGATCACGAGGTGTGCCTCCTCGCTGCCCTCGTCGGCACGCAGCGCCCCCTGCACCGCAGAGAGCACCGTCTCGGCACGATCGGCGGTGCGGGCGGCGGACTCATCGGCGGCAGCGGCTTCCGCGAGCTCCTGGGCCGTGGGCGCTACGGAGGCGTCGGAGGGAT
Source organism: Brachybacterium sp. Marseille-Q7125 (assembly GCF_023062615.1). Taxonomy (NCBI): domain Bacteria; kingdom Bacillati; phylum Actinomycetota; class Actinomycetes; order Micrococcales; family Dermabacteraceae; genus Brachybacterium; species Brachybacterium sp. Marseille-Q7125. The sequence goes on from NZ_JALLAL010000017.1 coordinate 26,792, forward strand.
CGCTGCCCGCGGCGAGGGCATCCAGGAGCTTCTGCCGCGCGGAGGCGACGGTCTCCTCGGCCTCCCCGGCCGCGGGTTCGAGGGCCGCGAGCCCTGCCAGCAGGGCGGTGGTCTCCACGGCAGACAGCCGCAGAGCTCGGCGCAGCGGCTCGGCGTTGCGCACGCGCACGATGCCGTGTTCGTACTCCGTTTCGATGAAGTCCTCCCAGCCGGTGCCCATGTCGCCGCAGACGAACAGCACCTCGAGGTCTTTGATGAGCTCCGCGGGAGTGATGCCGAGCTCTTCGGCGAGTTGCTCGAGATCCACCTCGCCGCGGCGCATCACGGAGGAGGCGGTGGAGATCAGGCGCGAGAGATGATCGCCGCTCTGCTGCGTGCTGCGGATCCGCACCGCAGGCCGGGCTTCGGCCGTCTCCAGCGGGGCGAGGTCCGGTGCGGCCGCGTGGCGGTCGCGGATGTCGCTCAGCACCTGGGCGATCTCGGTGCGCCACGCGGCGGGCTCGAGCAGCTTCGCCCAGCGGGCTTCGGCGAGGATGAGGCGGCGGGCCGCGGGGCGCGGCATCTGCGGCAGCTGCACCTCGGGCTCCTCAAGTCCGGCACCGGCGCGGTCCCGCAGCGCGAGTGCCTTGTACGGCTCGAGCCGCACCCGGGCACCGGCGCGATCATCGCTGTCCAGCATCGTGGTGAGGACCTCCCCGAGGTCGAGATCGGCCGGGCGCTCTGCCGTCGCAGCGCTGCCGAGCACGGGGAAGGATTCGATGCGCGAGGCTCGGAAGGAGCGCGGCGCCGAGCGCTCGCGGTCGAAGCCGTGCAGGTACCAGTGGCCGTGGTGGACGCCCACCACCCACGGCTCGACGTGCCTGTCCGCAGGCTCGCCCGTCGCGGGACGGTAGCGGAATCGCACCGACCGCCCCGTGACCACGGCCTCCAGCAGCGGGCTCAGCACGGGCAAGGATTCCACCGCCCCGCGCGGGGTGCGGCGCAGCAGATCCGGGTCGGCGTCATGACCCAGGCTCAGCAGTTTCGCGCGCACCCGGCGGGCGGCACCGCCGGCGGTCGCATCGTCCCAGGCGCGGCTCGCGGCCAGCAGCACCGTGTATTCCGCGGTGCTGAGGTCCAGCACCGCTCCCCCGGCGGGCGAGTCGATTCGGTAGTAGACGATGTTCTCGTCCAGCACATCCTTCTCGGTGATCAGCGGCAGGCCGAGCGCGAGGATCGCTGCCTTGTCGCGCTCGAACATGCGCTCCGCCGCCTGGTCGGAGGTTGCCTCGGCATAGGCGGGGATCACGGCGAACAGTTTGCTGCGGTCGATTCGGCGCCGCGAGCCGATCGTCATGATGACGTTGAGCAGTCTCTCCACACTCTTCGAAGCCACGCCGCCAGACTAGGGCACCGGGTCAGCTGCGGTCGCGAGCGTGATGTGATGTCGCAGGTGCGGGCGCCGGGTCGCGGCACGGTCCGGCCTAGGCTGGTGGGCATGCTGCGATGGGAACGAGGACACGTCCGCGCTGAGCTGGCCTCCTGGGCGGGCGCCGTCCAGCTCGAGGTCGAGCTCGAGGGCGAGGCCGACGGGACACGGGAGACGGTGCGTGCCCTGGCCTACCCTGAGCTGACCGGAACGCCGGAGGTTGGTGAGCTGGTGCTGCTGAACACCAATGCGCTGCGTCGTGAGCTCGGGACCGGTGGGGATGCCCTCGTGGTGGCCCGCCCCGAGGCCCTCCCCGAGGCGGAGGCGGTCGACGGGCACATGGTCAAGGCTCGATACACGCCGATGCAGACGCTCGTCGATGCGCTCGATGACCCCGCGAGCGAGCACTACGAGACCCTGCGCGACGCCAAGGGCCTGGAGGCCATGCCCGTCGTGGTCGCGGATCTGCACTCCTCTCTGCCCGCGATCATCGCCGGGATCCGCCGCCAGAAGCGTTCGGCGCGCATCGCCTACATCCACACCGATGCCGCGGCACTGCCGGCCGCCTATTCCCGCAGCGCCGCGCGTCTGCGCAAGGCCAATCTGCTGGCTGCCACGATCAGCGCCGGACAGTCCTTTGGTGGCGATTACGAGGCGGTCACCGTGCATTCTGCGCTGCTGGGCGCCAAGCACGTCGTCGGCGCCGATATTGCGATCGTCATCCAGGGCCCAGGGAATCTCGGCACCGGCACCGGTTGGGGATTCTCGGGGGTGCAGATCGCCGAGGCGGTGCATGCCGCCGCGGTGCTCGGCGGATGCCCGGTGGCGACCCTGCGGGTCTCGGAGGCCGATGAGCGCACGCGGCACCGGGAGCTGTCCCACCACTCAGCGACCACCTATGGGCAGGCGCTCCTGGCTCCGGTGCGTCTGCCCCTGCTCCCCCGCACCTACTCGCGGTACAACAAGTTCCATGAGTGTGTGCGGAAACAGGTGAAATCATCGATTATCAAGCCGGCGCAGAAGCGCGGGATCCTGCACGAGATGGTCGAGATCGACGCCAAGGGGCTGCGGGACGCGCTCGAGGAGATGCCGGTGCGGATGACGTCGATGGGCCGCACCCTCGCCGAGGACTCCTCGTCCTTCCTCTACGCGGCGCTCGCCGGGCGCTGCGCGGCGCAGCTGCTGGACGCCGATCCGGACGACTGAGCGGCTCAGCCGCCCGGCGCCTCGCCGCGGTCACGCGCGAGATCGCGCAGCAGACGTGCATCGGCGATCGCACGCTGGCCGTCATAGCGCTGGATCGCCTGCACCGGGTGTGTGCGCCCATCGGCGAGATCCAGATGCGCCCACGGATCCCCCATCGGGAAGCTGATCCCCAGCACCTCCGGCCAGTCCAGCGTGCGGGAGCGCATGAGGTTGCGGATCTCGAGGTGCTCGGGCCGCGCCACCACGCGCACCGAGGCGTACAGGTGGCACAGCAGCGCCAGCAGCAGCCCGATCATCACCAGCGCCAGGCGGCCGCCCAGCTGGAAGGACGTGATGAGCACGGCCCCGGCGATCATCCCGCCCAGCACGATCACCGCCGTCACATAGGCCGCCACGCGCACCGCCCGCGGGCGGATCACCACCGTCGCGGTGCGCTCAGGAAGCTCGGGGCCGAGCTGGCGGGAGCTGATGGACATCTCAGATGCGGCAGGCCTGGATCGCGGTCACCAGGATCGCGCGGGCCCCGACCTCGTAGAGGTCATCCATCATGCGGTGCGCAGAGCGCCGATCCACCATGGCGCGTACCGCGGACCACTCGCCACCGTGCAGCGGGGAGACCGTCGGGGACTGCAGCCCCGGGGTGATCTCCACGGCGCGCTCGAGCTGGGCAGTGGGGATGTCGTAGTCGAGCATCACGTACTCGCGGGCGACGAGCACACCGCGGATGCGCCGTTCGAGCACCTCCAGGGCATGCTGGCCCTGCTCGTCGAGCTCCATGCCGGGGCGGGAGAACAGCACCGCCTGGCTGGTCATGATCGGCGCGCCGAAGGGCTCGAGACCCGCCTGACGCAGGGTCGTGCCGGTCTCGACGACATCGGCGATGACATCGGCGACGCCGAGGCGGATCGCGGATTCCACCGCACCGTCGAGGTGCACCACCTGGGCCTCGACGCCGTGCTCGGCCAGGTGGTCGGCGACGAGCGACTCGTAGCTGGTGGCGATGCGGGCACCGGCGAGGTCGGTGACATCGCGGTGGGTACCGGCGGGAGCGGCGAAGCGGAAGGTCGAGCGAGAGAAGCCGAGCTCGAGGATCTCGCGGGCCGGGGTGCGGGAGTCGCGCAGCATGTCCTGCCCGGTGATGCCCACATCCACGGTGCCGGAGCCGACGTACACGGCGATGTCCCGGGGGCGCAGATGGAACAGCTCCACGCCGTTCTCCTCATCGACCACCACGAGCTCCTTGGCCATGCCGCGGCGGCGGTATCCGGCCTCCTGCAGCAGCTCGGCGGCGGGTTCGGACAGGGCTCCCTTGTTCGGGACGGCGATGCGCAGCATCGGTTCCTCCTTCACCGCGCAGGCGGTGGATGGCTCGGCGGGACAGATCAGAGGCGGCAGGGACGCGCCGCGGGCTGGGCGCGGGCACGATGCTTCAGGGCTTCAGGGCTTCAGGGCTTCAGGGCTTCAGGGCCGGGGGCCCGGTGCTCACAGGTGTCGGTAGACGTCCTCGAGGGTGATGTCGGTGGCCAGCATCATCACCTGGAGGTGATACAGCAGCTGGCTGATCTCCATCGCGGCGGCGTCCTTCGACTCGTGCTCGCAGGCCATCCACACCTCGGCGGCCTCCTCGACGATCTTCTTGCCTATGTGGTGCACCCCGGCATCGAGCTCCGCGACGGTGCCCGATCCCTCGGGGCGGGTGCGGGCCTTCTCGGCGAGCTCGGCGTACAGGCTCTCGAAATCCTTCACCCGGCCAGGGTACGCGCCACGACAGGTAGCGCGTCCCTGGGTCCCGGGCTGCGGGATGGACCGCTCAGCGGCGCTGCACCGTGGGGTCCAGATGAGCGGTCTCGACGCTGACGGTCTCCTCGGGAGCGTCCTCGCGGCGGCGACGCACGCGCCACCACACGAAGAATCCCGTCAAGGTGAACACCCCGTAAAACAGGTACATGAAGGCGCTTGCGTAGTAGCCAGCGGACAGCAGCAGGGGCACGCCGACGATGTCCACCGCCACCCAGATCAACCAGAACTCGACCCAGCCCTTGGCCATGCCGTAGGTGGCCAGCAGGCTGCCCATGAAGATCCAGGCATCGGCCCACACCGGCTCATAGGAGCCGAGCGCGCGGAACAGAGGGGTGAGCGCGGCGGTGCCGCCGACCATCGCGGCGATCAGCAGCGCCCTGGTGCCCCAGGACGCCCATTCGGGTTCGACCGCGGTCCCGGCCCCGGATTCCTTGGTGCGGTGCCAGCGCACCCAGCCGTAGACGCTGGTGGCGATGAACATGACCTGGCGCCCGGCCTGCCCCAGCAGGTCCACGTGGGAGGCGTCGCCGAACAGGCTGCCCAGGAACACGGTCAGCAGCAGGACGTTGCCGATGATGCCCACCGGCCAGGCCCAGATCTTGCGGCGCATGCCGCCCAGTGCGCTCAGCAGGCCGAAGACATTGCCCAGTACCTCGCGGAGCATGAGGAACTGTCCTCCGGCGAATTCGATCTTCGCGTCGAAGAGCCACTGCAGAAATTCCATGACGGTCCTTTCTCCCGTGGAAGCAGTGGCTCCGGGGAAAAAGGTTTCCTTCATGGACGACGGGCGTGTCAGGGCGCGCACGTCGGCATCAAGGACGTGCGCCTCTCATCCAGGCTTTGACTGTCGGTGCCGGAGTTCCACCGGCTCCACCGCCGTAGCGGGTCGCGGACTATCACCGCCGGCTCGGACTTTCACCGACCCCGGAGCACGTCACGATGTGTGACCGCTCAACCATACTCGAACCGGAGCGGGCAGAAGAACGGACGCGCTGGTCGTGGCCCGTTCGACGATCCGGCGCGGGCTCCGCCAGGACGTCCGTGCCGCGGGAATCAGTGCGAGGGGATCGGGCCGGCGGGTTCAGTGCGGGCGGTGGGCGGCAGCGAGCTCGCGCAGCGCCGCGATCTCCTCCGCCGCATCCTGGGCGCGGTAGATCGCCGAGCCTGCGACGAACACGTTGGCGCCCGCCTCAGCGCAGCGCTCGATCGTCTCGCGGCTGACCCCACCATCCACCTGGATCGACACCTCGAGGTTCGCCTCGGAGATCGCCTGCCGGGCCCGTCGGATCTTCGGCAGCATCGTCTCCAGGAAGCTCTGCCCGCCGAATCCGGGCTCGACGGTCATGATCAGCAGCATGTCGAACTCGCCGATGATGTCGAGGATCGGCTCGACCGCGGTGGCGGGGCGCAGCCCCACACCCACCTGGACGTTCTTACGGCGCAGATCGCGGGCGAGCTTCACCGGGGCGCGGGAGGCCTCGAGGTGGAAGGTGACCGAGCTGGCGCCGGCTTCGGCGTAGGCGGGGGCCTCCCGATCGGCGTCTTCGATCATCAGGTGAGCATCGATGCCGATGGTGCTGCGCTCGACGATCTGCTCGACCATCGAGGGGCCGAAGGTGAGGTTCGGGACGAAGTGGTTGTCCATGACATCCACGTGCACGGCATCAGCACTGGAGATCTTGTCGATCTCGGTGCCGATGCTCATGAAGTCGCAGTTGAGGATCGACGGGTGGATGTAGTGGCTGGCGGTCGAGTAGGCGGTCGTCATGACTGGTCCTTCCCATCGTCGGTGCCCTCACGGGCGGTGGTGTCGGTGCCGCCGCCGTGCTTGCGCAGCAGCGCGAGATACATCGCATCAGTGCCGTGCACATGGGGCCACAGCTGCACGGCCGGCCCCTCCCCCAGGTCGATCTGCGCGGCGCGCTCCGGCAGCACCCCGGCGCGCAGGGCCTCGCGCGCATCGAGCTGCTCCACATCATCGCGGCGCTTGAGCGCTTCCTCGACGATGAACCGGGTCTCCGCCAGGTGCGGGGAGCAGGTCACGTAGGCGACGACACCGCCGGGCGCCGCGGCATCCAGGGCCGAGGCCAGCAGATCACGCTGCACGGTCGACAGGTGCCCGATGTCCCCGGGCTGGCGGCGCCAGCGGGCCTCGGGCCGTCGCCGCAGCGCACCGAGGCCCGAGCAGGGCACATCGGCAAGCACCCGGGAGAACGTCGCGGGCAGCTCGGTGCCGATGGTCGTGCCGTCGGCGGTGCGGGTAGTGATCTCGGCGCCGGCCTCGCGGAGGGTCGCGACGGCGCGGTCCACCAGCTCGGTGCGGTGCTCCTGCAGCTCCACGGCCAGCAGCTGCGCGTCATGGCCGATGGTGAGCCCGCCGAGCAGGGCGGTCTTGCCGCCGGGGCCGGCACACAGATCCAGCCAGCGGGCGTCATCGGCGAGCACGAGGTCATCGGCGCCGAGCGCGAGAGCGAGCGCCACGAGCTGGCTGCCCTCGTCCTGGACGGCGGCCCGGCCCTGCTTGAGGACATCCGTGCCGCCGGGGTCGCCCGAGGGCCAGGAGGCGGCGAAGATCGACCAGCGGCCCGCGGTGGCGCCCTCGTCGATCATCTCGTCGAGGTCCGTCAGCCCCGGCCGCATCACGAGAGCCACGGCAGGCGCGCGATTCTGAGCGGCCAGCAGCTCCTCAAGCTCGGCGACATCCCGGCCGTGACCGAGCAGAGCATCGCGCAGAGCCCGCACCACCCAGCGCGGATGGGAGTGGACGATCGACAGGTGGCCGATGAGGTCCTTCTCGCGCGACGGTGCGACCGCCGCGAGCCACTCCTCGAGGGTCCGCTCGCCCACTCGGCGCAGGACGGCGTTGACGAAGCTCGCCGCCCCCGCCCCGACGGCGGCACGGGCGAGGGCCACCGTCTCGCTGGTCGCCGCATGCGGGGCGACGCTCATCTCCACCAGCTGATGGGCGCCCAGGCGCAGCACGTCCAGCAGCGCCGGTTCCACCTTCTCCAGGGGACGGTCCACGCAGGCGGCGAGGATCGCATCGAGCCGTCCCTGGGCGCGGAGGGAGCCATAGAACAGCTCGGTCGCGAAGGCGGCATCGCGGCCGCTGAGGCGGGCCGAGCGCAGCAGGCGCGGCAGGACGAGGTTGGCGTAGGAATCCTCCTCGCGGACCAGGCGCAGCCCTTCGAGGGCGACCTCCCGCGATGGGGTGGCGCGGCGGGCCCGCTCCGAGGGACGCGAGGCGGACCAGCCCTGCCGGGGGCCACCGCGGCCCCGAGAGCCGGAGCGCTGGCGGCCCTTGGCGTCGCGGCCCTGACGCGAGGAGCCGCCGCGGCGATGCTGTCGGTCCGCGCTCATGCGTCCTCCTCGGCAGGGGCGAAGGTGGTCTCAGGGCTGAGGTTCGCGCCGCGCGCCCAGTCGGCGCCGCGCATCGCCTTCTTCCCAGGCGGGGCGATGATCGAGATCGCGATCGGCCCGGTCCCGGTGCCGACCAGCAGGTGCTTCTTCATCGCATGGAGGCGTCCCGGGGGCAGCTCCACCTCGGGAAGCTGCGGGGGCAGCGGCTCGGTGCCGAGGATGCGGGTGCGCGCCCCGTCCAGCAGCGTCCACGCACCGGGGTCGGGGCTCATACCGCGGATATGGGCGCCCACCTGCTCGGCGGGTCGGGTCCAGTCGATGCGGGCCTCGGCCGGGGTGAGCTTCGCGGCGTGCGTAGCGGCGGCGTGGTCCTGTTCGGTGAAGGTGGCAGTGCCGGCGGCGAGGGCGTCGAGGGCTTCCAGCAGCAGCGGCGCACCCTCGCGCGCGAGACGCTCGAGCAGCTGCCCGGAGGTCTCATGCTCGCCGATCACCGCCGGAGCGGCCCTGATGAGATCCCCGGTGTCCAGGCCCTCCGCGAGACGGAACACGCTGATCCCGGTGTGTCGCTCACCGGAAAGCACAGCCCGCTGCGCGGGCGCGGCACCGCGCCAGGCGGGCAGCAGCGAGAAATGCAGATTCACCCAGCCGTGGGTGGGGATGCTGAGCGCGGCGGGTGGGACGAGGTTCCCGTAGGCGACCACGGGTGCGGCTTCTGGCGCGAACTCCCGCAGCTGGCCGAGCACCGTGTCATCGCGCAGCGTCGCCGGGGTGAGGACCGGCAGGCCCGCGTCCAGGGCGAGCTGCTTGACCGGGGAGGGCCGCAACTTCCGGCCCCGTCCGGAGGGGGCATCGGCGCGGGTGAGCACTCCCACCACCTCGTGCGGGGAGTCCAGGAGGGCCTGCAGGGACGGGAGGGCCACCTCGGGGGTGCCGGCGAAGAGAACACGCATGATGCCCTGAGTCTACGGGCGCGGAGGTCAGAACACGTCGGGCGGATCCAGGCGCACCCGGAGGGACCCGCGGTCCTTGCGGGCGCTGCGGGCGGCGACCGCGGCACGCAGCACTGCCGCGAGCTCCCGCGCCCGCTCCGGGGCGATCCGCAGCACAGCGCGGGCGCGGCCCGCATCCTCGGGGCGTTCGAGGTCCACGGGCCCGAACACGTCGGTGCCTCCGGGCAGGTCGAGGGCATCCACGAAGCGCCGGCAGGTCTCCCGCTCCCCCACCACTTCGGCGACCCGAGAGAAGGGCGGCAGGTCCAGGTCGCGGCGATCCTCGAGCACCCGGTCGATGAAGACGCGCGAACGATGGGCGACGAGCTCGCGGATCGCCGGGAGCGTGGAGGTTCCGACGATGAGCACCTCCCCGTCCTGCTCGGCGGGCCGCACGAGCGCGATCGCGTTGCGCCACCGCCGCACGGCCTCGACATCCGCGTCGAAGGCGGCGCGGGCGAGCATCGCATCGGCATCCAGCAGCAGCGCAGCGGCGTATCCGCCTGCCGGGTCGGGTTCTGCCCCGGGGGTGGCGACGACGATGCCGTGCTCGGGCACCGCAGCATCCTCGAGCGGCCCATGGGCGCCACCGGCCACGACGAGCTCCGCGTGGGGGAAGGCGCGGTGCAGCTCTTCGGCGGTGCGGGTGGATCCGATGACCACTGCTCGGACCTCGGGCCGGTCACATTCGGGGCAGCGGTAGCCGTCCTCGCGCTTCCCGCAGACCGCGCAGTGCAGGGGGCCGCCGCGCCCGCGCAGGGACAGTGGGGCCGAGCAGGTGGGGCAGCGGGCGCGCGTGCCGCAGAAGGTGCAGGAGATCGCGGGGATGTACCCGGAGCGCGGCACCTGCACGAGCACCGGCCCGTGGGCGAGGCCCCGACGCAGCACCCGCAGCGCCTCCTGCGGCATGCGGGAGCGGCCCGAGGGGCCTTCGCGCTCACGCAGGTATTCGTCCATCGCGACGATCCGCGGGCGCACCTGGGTGATCGGCGCTGGAATGGGCTCCAGGGCAGCGAGGTAGCCGGCATCGGCCAGGGCTCGCAGCGGCACGGACAGGCCCGCCGAGAGGAACAGCAGGGCGCTGCGCTCTTCGGCGGAGCGGCACTGCAGCACGGTGCGGGTGTGCGGGTAGGGGGCGCGCGGCTCCTCGAGCAGGTCATCGGCCTCATCCACGCAGATGATGAGGGCGAGGTCCTGGACGGGGGCGAAGGCTGCGGAGCGGTTGCCGAGCACCACCCGGGTGGCGCCGCGCAGGATGCGGCGGAAGGTGCGGTAGCGCTTTTCGGGTCCTTCGGCACCGGCGAGGATCTCGTGGTCGATGCCGCGTGCGGTGAGGACGCGGGCTAGGCGCGCGACGTCCCGCCCATCGGGGGCGATGACGAGGGCGCCGCGGTCCGGACCGAGGTCCGCGATCGCATCGGCGGCGACGATCGTCCAGGGGTCTGCAGCATCGAGGATCAGGTGGGCGCGGGGCACCGGGCCCTCGGGGCTCCCCGCCCGGGAGAGCAGGGCGGCAAGCCCCGGATACCGGTCACCGGGACGTCGGGGGGCCGACGGGGGTGTGTCCGCTGCGGGGGCGTCGGCGGGATCTTCGGCCTGTTCGTCCTGTGCCTGTTCGTCCTGTGCCTGCTCGTCCTGTGCCTGATCGGCCTCTTCCGCAGCTTTCTCTGCGGCTTTCTCCGCGGCCGTGCGGTCGGCCTTCTCGGCGCGGGCATGCCGCGGCGGCAGCGCGAGGCGCAGCACATCCCCGACGGTGCCGGCGCAGCGCTCAGCGATCTCCTCGCACACCCGCATCATCGCGGGCGGCACCACCACATCATCGGAGACCAGTCGGGCCAGCGGCGCAAGCGCCCGGTCGGTCGTCGGCTCCGCGTGCCGACCCAGCACAATGCCCTCGGTGTCCTTCCCCGAGAACCGCACCCGCACCCGCATCCCGGCCTCCGCCGCGGCGGTCGCCGGGGTGACGGCGTACTCGAAGGGCCGATCCAGATGCGGCAGCACTCCGATCAGGCGGACGCTCGCCACCGGACGCTCGGCGACCACATCGAATCCTGCGGTGGTGCGCAGACCACGGGCCCGCCCGGGGTGCTCCGCGGGCGGGTCGGGAACAGCGACGGCGGGGGGCGCGAACAGACCCTGCTGGGCCTCATCCGGCTCCCCCGCCGCCGCGGCGGAAGGCGTGGTGCTCAGCGCTTGTGCACCGCCACCAGGTCGCACACGAACACGAGGGCCTCACCGGGGGCGATCACCGGCGGGGCGCCCTGCTCGCCATAGGCGAGAGAGGCGGGGATCTCGAGACGACGGCGGCCGCCCACCTTCATACCCTGAACGCCCTGGTCCCAGCCGGCGATGACCTGGCCCACGCCCAGCTGGAAGCGCAGCGGCTCGCCGCGGTCCCAGGAGGCGTCGAACTGCTTGCCGGTGGAGTGGGAGACGCCCACGTAGTGCACGTCCACGATGTCGCCGCGGCCGGCCTCCTCGCCCTCCCCGAGAATCTCGTCGATGCTGACGAGCTCAGTGGGGGTCTCGGACTCGGGGCGGGCGACCTCGGGCTTGCTGCGATCGGTCATGATGCTCCTCCTATGAGCGGTGGTTCGGGGTGGTCGATCAGATCAGAAAAAGGGGGTGGTCAGGCCTTCACGGGCTCGGCGTCCAGCACGTCGACGACGAAGATGAGGGTCTCACCGCCGAGCTCGTTTTTCTCGGGGTCCTCCCCGTAGGCGTCCGCGGGAGGGATGACGAGCATGACCTGGCTGCCGATCGGAAGGCCCGTCAGGTTCTCGTCCCAGCCGGGAATCACCCGGCCCTGCCCCTGGACGAAGGAGAACGGAGCACCGCGCTCCCACGACGAGTCGAACTGGCTGCCGTCAGACCACTTCCAGCCGGTGTACTGCATGACCAGGTAGTCGCCTTTGCGGGTCTTCTCGCCGTTGCCGGTGATGAGGACCTCCCGCACCGTCTCCGCGGGCGGCTCCCCTTCCGGTGCACCCTCGAGGCTCGGTGCGCCATCCTCGCCGAGGGTCACGGCGGGGAAATCACCCGAGGGCTCGCCGGGCTCACCCTCGGCACGCAGCGGTGAGACGACGCGCTGCACATCGGCCACCTGGATCAGGGCATAGCGCTGGCCGTCGCCTCCCTGCTGCCAGCCCGCCATCGCGAAGCGGGAGCCCACCGGCAGCGCGGTGAAGAACTCGAAGGCATCCGGGCCGAGCGCCTCGGCCTGCACCGTGAGGCCGCCCGCGGGAGCGCCCTGCCACCAGGATTCGAGGGTCTCTCCAGAGGAGGCATCCACATACATCTGGTGCCAGATGATCGTGTCGCCCTCGGCGATGACATCCCCGTCGCCTTCAGCGATGACCTCGGCCTGCGGGGCGGTGATGGACAGCGGAGCCTCGAACTCGAGCGTCGGCTCAGCGCCGAGATCCTCGCTGATGCTGACGCTGTCCAGGGGACGCTCGCCGCCGCCGTCGGAGGCGCCTCCGGCGTCGGAGGGACCAGAGCCGTTCTCGTCGCAGGCGGCCAGGCCGATGGCGGCGGTCGCGGCAAGGGCGGTGGTCAGCAGGGTGCGACGGCGCAGGGGTGAGGTCACGGAGGGCAGGCCTTTCAGATCGAGTCCCCGGGTCGGGGTCGGAACCAGGGTACGGGTCGGGTGCAGGGTGCGCGCTGGATGTGGCGCGGCCCTTAGGCGAAGGGCGGCGGATCCGCTGTGGCGCCCTGGGCGCGGATCTCGGCGATCAGCGCCTCGACATCCGCGGAGGTGGTGGTGAAGGGGTCGAGGATCTGCACGGGCATCGCCCCAGGACGGGTGAGGCGCATGGTGGTCCAGTCCACGGCGTGGTCCACGTCGTGCTCCTGGGCGGCGGTGACCACCTGGCCGCGCAGGTGGGCGCGGGTGGTGGTCGGTGCGGTGGTGCGGGCTCGCTGGATCTGCTCGGCGCTCAGCACCGTGGGTGCGAGGCCGCGGCGGCGCAAGGAGTCGAACAGGCCCCGCTCGGGATCCAGATCGTGGTAGGCGAGGTCCAGGCGTTCAAGCGCCGGATCGGACATGTCCGTGCCGCGTCGCTCGGTGACCTGGGTGAACAGTCGCTCCTTGATCGCCCAGTCGAGGTGCTGCGCGGCCCAGGTGCGGTCCCCGGTGCGGACGGCATCCAGGGCCTTCTGCCAGGTCTCGAGGGTTTCGCGTTCGGTCTCGTCCTCGGCGAGGTCGCTGACGTGGTCCAGCCAGCGCTGCTGGATCTCGAGCGCGGTGGTGGTGCCGCCGTCCTCACGCGGCAGCGGGGTGCTGCCGGTGAGGTCGCGGGCGACGGCCCGGATCGCCGCAATGTCATCGGCGAGGACGACGTCCGGCAGGGCGCGTCCGGATTCGATAGCACGCAGCACCAGGTCGGTGGTCGCGAAGCGCAGGTGGGTGGAGACCTCGCTCATCGTGGAGTCGCCGACGATGACGTGCAGGCGGCGGAACCGGCTCGGATCGCCGTGAGGTTCATCGCGGGTGTTGATGATGGGACGGGTGCGAGTGGTGGCCGAGGAGACTGCCTCCCACATGTGGTCGCTGCGACGGGAGAACACGAAGCGCGCTGCCCCAGCTGCTGCGTCGGCGCCTGTCTTGTCACCACGGTTCTTGTCGCCACTGTCCTTATCGCCGATGCCGTCATCGGTCACGACACCACCGGCACCGGTGACGATCTGGCGGGTCACGAGAAACGGCACCAGGAATCGGGGCAGGCGGGTGAACTCGCCGCGGCGGTCCACGAGGTAGTTCTCATGGGAGCCGAAGGCGTTTCCCTCGGAGTCCACATTGTTCTTCAGCAGGTGGATGCGAGCATCGTGCCCGGCCTCGGCCAGGCGGTCATTGGCTTGAGCGGTGAGGTCGGCGAAGATCTGCTCCCCGGCGCGGTCCTGGGCGACCAGCTCCCACCAGTCATCGCATTCGGCGGTCGCGTATTCGGGGTGGGAGCCCACATCCAGGTAGAGACGGGCGGCGTTCTTCAGGAACACGTTGGAGGAGCGGCCCATCGCGACGACCGGCCGGAACAGCTCCCGGGCGGCCTCTTCGGGCTCGAGGGCGCGCGTGCCGTCGGCGCGCACGCACACCAGACCGAATTCGGTCTCCAGTCCTCCCACGCGGCGTTTCACGGGCTCACTCCCCGCCCTTCTGCACGAAGGAGCGCACGAAGGACTCGGCATTCGCCTCGAGCACCGAGTCGATCTCATCGAGCAGGTCATCAGCCGCTTGCGCGGAGGCGAAGGTCTGGCCGCCGGTGAGGTTCTCCTCGCCGGGGTTCTCGTCGTCGCCGGGCCCGGGGGCGTTCAGGGACTGCTGGGACATCGCTCCTCCTGGGGTGCGTAGCGGGTGGTCAGTCGGTGCTCACGGCGCGCTGCAGCGCCGCGAGCGTCTCATCGATGGGGGCGGCGGGGTCGATGCCGTGGTGGGAGCACCACTGCTGTGAGCCCAGGCGCGGATCGGCGAGCCGCAGCCGCATGCTGCCCTCGCTGCCGCGCAGCGTGATGACATCCCAGCCGGCGGAGGGCACATCGGCCCGGTGCGCGGCGACGAGGGCGCCGCGCAGGTGGGCGCGGGTGCTCGCGGGCGGCGTGGTGATCGCCTGCTGCACCTCCTGCTCGCTGACCAGGGTGGGCACCGCGCCGGCGGCCCGCAGTCTGCCGAACAGGCCAGTGCTGGGCCGCAGGTCAGAGAACTGCAGGGCCATCATCGCCAGGCGCGGATCCTCCCAGCCCAGGCTGTGGCGGGCGCGGTAGCGCTCGAGCAGCTGCAGCAGCGTCACCCATTCCACGCGGCCGGCCGCCAGCATCGGGTCGCGTTCGAGCAGATCGAGGATCTCGCCCCATGCGGTGAGGACCTGCGCGGTCTCGGCGTCGTCGAGGTCGGCGGCTGCGCGGATCGCCTCGAGGTGGGCGCGCTGGATCTGGAGGGCGGTGAGCTCGCGCCCGTCGGCCAGCGGCACTGTGGTGGTGAGGCTGGGGTCGTGGCTGATATCGCGCACGGCCTGGACCGTGTCGGCGAGGGTGAGGTCCGGGAGGATGCGGGTGCCACTGCGGTGCTGGGCCTCAAGGGCGGCGAGCAGCAGGGAGGTGATGCCGAGCTTGAGGAAGGTCGATTCCTCGAGCTGATTGGCGTCCCCGATGATCACGTGCAGGCGGCGGAAGCGCTCGGCGTCGGCGTGGGGTTCATCGCGCGTGTTCACGATGGGCCGATTCAGGGTGGTCTCCAGCCCCACCTCGGCCTCCATGAAGTCAGCGCGGGAGGAGATCTGGAAACCGGGCTGTTCGCCGCGCAGCCCGATGCCCACCCGGCCGGCGCCCACCAGGATCTGGCGGGTGACCAGGAACGGCAGCAGCGCAGCGACCACGTCCTCGAAGGGCACAGCGCGGTCCAGCAGGTAGTTCTCGTGGGTGCCGTAGGAGGCGCCCTTGCCATCGGTGTTGTTCTTGTACAGCGCCACGGCGGGCACCCCGTCGGTGCGGGCGAGGATGTTCATGGCGCGCCGCGCGATCTCCTCCCCGGCCCGATCCGCGATGACCGCTTCGCGGGCGCGCAGCACCTCGGGGGCGGAGTACTCGGGGTGGGCGTGGTCCACGTACCAGCGGGCCCCGGAGGTGAGCACCGAGTTGCCGATCGAGCGCTGCGTCGCCCAGGCGAGGATCTCCTGGTCATCACCGTCCGGCGGGATCTCCGGGCCCTGCAGCGGCAGGTCCAGCTCGATGCTGGGGACGTGGGCGTCATGCACCTCGTCGGTGAGCTGACTGGGGTGGGCGGCGGCGCGCTCGAGCTCGAAGCCGCGGGCATCCCGCAGCGGCGTCTCATCCCCGTAGTCCCAGCGGACCCGCCGCCCGCGCTCCCCCTCGTTCTCATCGAGCAGGGCGTAGGCACCCACCACGAGGTGGGACAGCAGGATCGAGCTGCCGGTGCCGGCCTGGGCCCGCTCCTCAAGGTCGGCGTGGAGGATCCCGAACTCCGTCTCGATACCCATCACCCGCTCGGTGGTGAGGCGGGGGGCCGACGGGTCACGGTCCGGGCTGGCGGGGCTGGTCATGCGGTCCTCTCCTCCTCGCTGCTGAGGTCCCGGGCGGTCAGCGGCACGATCGCCTCGATGCGGCGCCGTCCACCGAGGCCGCTCACGCGCGCCCAGTCCTCAGCCTGCCCGGAGGCGGGCATGTCCTCGTTCTCCTCGAACTCGGCGCGGATGGCGGCATGCAGATGCGCGGCGCCGACACCGACCTCCCCGGTGGCGATCTGGTCCTTGACGGCGAGCTTCTTCGCGCGGTCGACGATGTTGCGCAGCGTCGCCCCGGAGACCACGTCGTGGAAATGCAGGGTCTCGTGGCTGCCATCGGAGAAGTCGATGCGCACGAACGCCGTCGAGGGATCCTCGGCGTAGATCTCCTGTACGGCGAGGTCCAGCAGCGCCTCGCGGTCCTCACGCACCGGCACCTGATCATCGAGGTACAGACCCAAGATCTCGCGGGCGGCCTGCGCATCAGGGCGGCGCACGCGGATCTTCACATCCAGGCGGCCGGGCCGCAGGATCGCCGGATCGATCATGTCCTCGCGGTTGGAGGCACCGATGACGATGACATTGTCCAGGCCTTCGACACCGTCGATCTCCGCCAGCAGCTGCGGCACGATCGTGGTCTCCACATCGCTCGAGAGCCCTGTGCCGCGGGTGCGGAACAGCGCCTCCATCTCATCGAAGAAGATGACGACGGGGTGATCGGCGGCGGCCTTCTCGCGGGCCCGTTCGAACACCAGGCGGATCGAACGCTCGGTCTCTCCGACGTACTTGTTCAGCAGCTCGGGGCCCTTCACGTTGAGGAAGGCGGAGTTCGCGAGTGCCTCCTCGGTGCTGATACCCCGCACCTCGGCGCTGCGCAGCACCAGCTCATGCGCGACCGCTTTGGCGATCATGGTCTTGCCGCAGCCGGGCGGGCCGTACAGCAGCACGCCCTGTGGGGGTCGCAGGCCGTAGGTGCGGTAGAGGTCCTGCTGCAAAAACGGCAGCTCCACGGCGTCGCGGATCGCCTCGATCTGTGGGCCGAGCCCGCCGATCTGCTCGAAGGTCACTTCCGGCACCTGCTCGAGGACGAGGTCGGTGATCTCGGCGCGCTCGATCCGTTCGAGTACGAGCTGCGCGCGCAGATCTACCAGGACGTGGTCGCCCGGGTGCAGGGGCTCGGACCCGAGGCCGCCGGCGCGGCGCAGCAGGCGGTTGTCATCGGGGGCGACAGCGACGATCACGCGCTCATCGGCGAGGGATTCCAGGACCGTGACCACGTTCCCGGCATCGGCCGCGGGCACCGCCTCGATCGCGGCGAGGGCCTCGTTCAGCCGCAGCTCGGCGCCGGGGGTGAGGGCCTCGAGGTCCAGTTGCGCGGCGGTCGCTACGCGCAGGCGGCGCCCGTTGTGGAGCACGTCGATGGTGGTGCCCTCACAGCGGCGCAGGAAGGTGGCGTAGGAGTTCGGTGGATCGCCGACGCGTTCGAGGTCGGCCTTGAGCTCGACGATCTGGGTGCGGGCGGAGCGCAGCGAGGAGATCAGCCGGTCATTGTGGGCGGCGAGCTGCTCGAGCTCCGCGGTCATCTCCGCGTAGGTCTTCATCGCCATGTCTCCTCCTTCATCGGCTGGGTGGGGATCGACGGGGTCCGGGGCGGTGCTGGCACGCGGCTCAGCGGTCCCGGCCCTGGCGGATGTCCCGCAGGGCCCGTTTGATCTTGCGCGGGGCGACGCCCCGCTCCCCCAGGTCCTGCGGGGTCCACTCGTTCGTGGAGCCGCCGAAGCCGTCGTTGTCGGGGTGGTTCAGCTCCGCCTCATCCCGGGACCCGGGGGCGGGACGGGTGATGCGGCGCAGCGCCGGAGTGCCATGCGCGGTACGGCGGGCGGTCAGCAGGAAGCCGGTGTGGGCATTCATGCGGTGCTCGGGCCGCACGGCGAGACCTTCGAGGTGCCATGGCCGCACGAAGGACTCCCAGGCAAAGGGCTCGGTGAACTCGCCGTGGTCGCGCAGGGCCTCGGCGGTGCGGGACAGCTGGGTGACGGTCGCGACGTAGGCGAGGAACACGCCACCGGACACCAGTACCTCGGCGGCGGCATCTACGCATTCCCAGGGGGCCAGCATGTCCAGCACCACGCGGTCCACAGCGGGCGTGCCGGGGCTGAGCGTCGGAGCGATGTCCTGGAAATCGCCGACGCTCAACTGCCAGGCAGGGTGGTCCCCGCCGAAATAGGTCTCGACGTTCTCGCGGGCCACCTCGGCGAAATCTTCGCGCCGTTCGATCGAGTGGACGCTGCCCTCGGGGCCGACAGCGCGCAGCAGCGCGGTGGTGAGCCCGCCGGAGCCCACCCCGGCTTCGAGCACGCGCGCACCGGGGAAGATATCGGCCCACATGAGGATCTGCGCGGAGTCCTTGGGGTAGATGATCGCGGCGCCGCGCGGCATGGAGAGCATGTAGTCGCTGTACAGGGGGCGCAGCGCCTGGTAGCGGGTGCCGTGGTTGTCCTCGATGACCACACCGTCCTCGGCGCCGATCAGCTGCTCGTGCAGGATCACGCCGCGGTGGGTGTGGAAGCGGCCGCCGGGTTTGAGGGTGATGGTGTGCAGGCGGTTCTTCGCGTCGGACAGCTGCACCTTGTCCCCGAGGGCGAAGGGGCCGGTGCGATCCAGGCCGCGGCGCGGGGCACGGGGGGCGGGAGCAGGAGCCCCGTCGGGCTGCGGCTGATCAGTCATACTCTCCAGCATAGGTCTGCGCCGGGGTGAGACCGCCCGGTGTTCACCGTCCGCGCAGGCGGGCGTTGACATCCGCGCTCATGATCACACCGCGGACCGACCCGTCGGCCTCCCGCACGAGGTACACGGGGGCGGGCGCATCCAGCATCGCGGACAGCAGCGCATCACCGGCAAGGTCTCCGGGCAGGGAACGCACGGGCCCGATCGGCATGGCGATAGCGCTGACCGCGGTCGCCTCGCGGCGCGGCGCGGGCACCGCCGCGAGAGCCCCGGCATCGAGGCGGTAGGCGCGCCCGAGGCTGCCGGGTGCCGCCGGATCCGGGGCGAGGTCCACCACCAGCACCTGCTCGGGATCAACCTGGGCGGGCAGCTGGCCGAGCGGGGTCTGCGGCGCGCAGATCAGCATCGAGCGCAGCAGGTCGCCAGCGTCCAAGCGCTCGGCACGTTCCTGGACGCGGGCGCCCTCCAGGGCGCGCGAAGCCCCGGACCACAGCAGGGAGGCGATGAGCACAGCCCACACGATGGTCAGCAGCTGTCCGGTCATCGAGGCGTGTCCGCGGGCGGCGCGCCACAACGGCACCAGGACGACGGCGATCGCGAGACCGCGGCCGATCCACGCGGTGACCCGGGTGCCGACGGTCGGGCGGCGCAGGATGCTGCCCAGCAGAGCTTCGAGGGCGCGCCCGCCGTCCATCGGCAGCCCGGGCAGCAGATTGAACAGGGCCAGCGCCAGGTTCAGCCAGGAGCAGAAGCCCCAGAACAGTGCCGTCGCTGTCCCCGGGACGGCGACCAGTCCGGTGATCGCGAACGTCAGAGCGGCCAGCAGCAGATTGCTCACCGGGCCCGCGAGAGAGATGAGGATCGAGCCCAGTCCACCGCGCGGTCCGCCGCGGTATTGGGTGTGCCCGCCCCACAGCGTCAGTGCGATGTGGTCGACGCGGGCGCCAAAGGCTCGGGCAATGAGGGCGTGCGCGGCCTCATGCACCAGTACTGACAGGACGAGGAAACCTCCCACCCCGATGGCCAGCAGGATCGCGCGAGAGGGGGTCTCGGAGACGCGCTCGAGCGCCGGGTACATGAGCACCGCCAGCACGAGCACCATGATCACGGTGCCGGGGCTGACGCGCAGCGGCGGTAGGGAGCCCAGGCGCAGGGCACGGCCTCGCATCGGCACCTCCTCACGGTTGTGGCTGCAGTGATCGACGCTGCTTGGGCGATCACGGAATCATCGCGGTCCTGGCACGGTCTGCGCCGGAGGCAGGATACGGGCCCCACCTGCGCAGAGCGCCGCGGCGCCGCTCAAGCCACCCGGCCTATGATGGGTCGATGAGTCGTATCGCCATCACCGCGTTCTCCGGCTGGAATGACGCCGGTGAGGCCGCCACCGGTGTGATCGATCACCTGCTGGAGGTGTGGCCTTCGCGCCCGGCCGGAGCGGTGGATGCTGAGGAGTTCATCGATTTTCAGGTCAATCGGCCGGAGATCCGCACCACCGAGGACTCCCGGCGCGTGGTGGATTGGCCGGATACGCAGCTGCGGCTGATCACCCCGCCGCGCGGTCAGGAGATCATCACCGTGTGCGGGCCCGAGCCGTCGCTGCGGTGGAAGCGCTTCTGCGATGAAGTGCTCGAGCAGCTGCAGATCCTCGATGTGAGCTCCGTGGTCTCGCTCGGGGCGCTGCTGGCCGATGCCCCGCACAGCCGCCCGTTGCCCACCTCCACGCTGGTCGAACCGGTGCCGGCGCAGCAGGTGGAGGAGAGCAGCCTGTACGAGGGCCCGGTGGGGGTGCCGACGATCCTCGCCCGCCGCACGGCGGCCGCGGGCCTGCGCACGACGAGCATGTGGGTGCAGGTCCCCCACTACGTCTCGCAGAACACCTCCCCGAAGGCGGTGCTGTCGTTGCTGCGCCAGGTGCAGGAGCACATCGGGGCGCCGATCCCGCTCGAGGAGCTGGTGGAAGATGCCGAGGCGTGGGAGCGGGGCGTGGATGAGCTGGCCCGCACCGATGAGGACATCGCCGACTATGTGCGGCGCCTGGAGCAGGCGCAGGATGCGGCCGAGCTGCCGGAGGCCAGCGGCGATGCGATCGCCAAGGAGTTCGAGCAGTTCCTGCGCCGTCGCCGCGAGGACGGCTGAGCTGCCCGGGCAGTTGAGCGACCCCGGCAGCCAAGCGCCCGGGCGCTCAGGTGCTCAGCTCACGTCAGATCAAGACCGAACAGCGCATCGGCCGCTGCCGCGACATCCGCGGGAGCATCCGGCCCCAGCTCGAGCGTCGGCGGTTCCTCCCCGGCGGCCCAGGCGTCGAGGACTGCCAGCGCCTGCGGGGTGTCGAGGTCCTGGCGCAGGGACGCCCGCAGGGCCTCCACCACGGCCTGGTGCCGCCCGCCCCGGCGCGCCGCGGCGCGGTAGGTCTCCAGGCGCTGCCGGGCAGTGTCGAGCTCGGCGTCGGACCAGGCCCAGTCCGAGCGGTAGTGGTGGGCCATGAGCACCAGACGGATCGCCATCGGCTCCACCCCGTCACGCACCAGACGGTGGACGAACACGAGATTGCCCAGCGACTTGCTCATCTTCTCGCCCTCGTAGGCGACCATCCCGGCATGCGCATAGGCGACGGCGAAGGGCCGACCGAGCGCCACCGCATGCGCGGCGGACAGGTCGTGATGGGGGAAGATGAGATCGCTGCCCCCGGCCTGGATGTCGAAGGGCAGACCCAGTCCCTGGTCGGCGATGCACACACACTCCACGTGCCAGCCGGGGCGGCCGCGGCCGAGCATCGGTGCGTCCCAGGCGGGTTCTGCGGGCCGGGCGGCGCGCCACAGCAGCGGATCGAAGCGCCCCCGCTTCCCGGGCCGCTCCGGATCCCCGCCGCGCTCGGCGAAGACCTCGAGCATCTGCTCCTCACTCCAGCCCGATACGTCCCCCAGAGCGCCGTCCTGCGAAAGATCCAGATACCAGTCCGCATCGACCACATCGTCGTTCTCGACGCGATAGGCGCGCCCACGCTCCACGAGGGCAGTGACCGCCGCGATGATCTCTTCCATCGCCTCGCTCACGGAGCGGAAGGTGTGCGGCGGCAGCACCCGCAGCGCCTCCATGTCCTCGGCGAACAGCGCCACCTGAGAGGCGGCGAGCTCACGCCAGTCCACGTCATCACGCGCGGCCCGCTCGAGCAGCGGGTCATCGACGTCGGTCACGTTCTGGGCGGTCGTGACCCGATGCCCAGTGTCCGCGAGGGCGCGGTGCATGAGATCGGCGGCGTGATACGTCGCGGCATGACCCAGGTGGGTGGCGTCATACGGCGTGATCCCGCAGACGTAGAGGCGAGCATGCCCCTCCTGCTGCGGCACCACCGGCGCAATGCGGCCGCTGCGGGTGTCGAACAGGCGCAGCGGCAGGCCGGAGGCGGGCAGAGGGGTCCAGGCAGGGGCATTCCAGGAGTGCACCCATCGATCATACGGGCGGGGACTGAGGGCGAGCCGTGACTTCGCCGCGGCAGCGACCTAGCCCATCAGAGCAGCGCCTTCGCTCAGGCGCTTCCTGCCAGGTGTCTCAGGCACCGGCCAGAGGGTCGACCGCCCCGGCTCCCAGCAGGGCCAGCAGCACCAGGCCCGCCACGACGCGGTAGATGACGAACACGCGGTAGGAGCGGTTCTCGATGAGGCGCATGAACCAGACGATCACGGCGTAGCCCACTGCGAAGGCGATCACGGTCGCGACGATGATCGCCATGAGGGACGGCTCCCCGGCAGCGGCAGCGGCCGCCCGCCCATCGGCCGTGAACAGCACCGGCACATCCTTCACAGCTTTGTAGAGGCCGGAGGCGAACACCGCGGGGATCGCCAGCAGGAAGGCGTAGCGGGCGGCGGCCTGCCGGGTGTAGCCCATGAGCAGACCGGCGGTGATGGTGCCGCCGGAGCGGGAGACCCCGGGGATCAGGGCGAGGGCCTGGGCGAGACCGAACAGGATGCCGTCACGGATGTTCAGCTCCCTCAGCTCCTTGCGCTGCGGGGCGATCCGGTCCGCGAGTCCCAGCAGCAGGCCGAAGACGATGAGCATCGTCGCGGTGATGTAGAGGTTGCGCAGGGAGTGGTCGATCTGGTCCTCGAACAGCAGGCCCAGCACGCCGATGGGGATCGAGCCGATGATCACCAGCCAGCCCATGCGGACATCGGGGTCCGAATGCGGCAGCTTGCCCGCGAGGGCACGGAACCAGCGGCCGATGATGCGGGTGATGTCCTTCCAGAAGTAGATCAGCACCGCCGTCTCGGTGCCCAGCTGGATGATCGCGGTGAATGCAGCGCCGGGATCCTGGCCGGGGTTCAGCAGCTCCCCCACCACGCGCACGTGAGCGCTGGAAGAGATGGGCAGAAATTCCGTCAGGCCCTGGACCAGACCCAGGATGACGGCCTCGAGGAAGGACATGGCACTCCTGTTGCATCAGCAGGGCACCCGGTGCTCCGGGGCCCGGAACAGACTACGCGGCGCCGGGCTGCATGCCCGGCGCCGCGCGGAGTTCAGAGGGTGAAGGGTCCGTGGATATCCCGCGGATGCGATGACGACTCAGCGGTCGTCGTCATGGTCCTCGTCGTCGTAGTCCTCGTCATCATCGTCGTAGTCGTCATCGTCGTCGAACTCGTCGAAGTCATCGAAGTCGTCGTCATCGTCCTCATCATCGCCGTCGAAGACGATCAGCGGCGTGGCGATGTCGAACTCGTCGAACAGTGCGTCGTCGTAGGCATCGAACGCCGTGGTCAGCCGCTCGGTGGCGGCATCCAGGGCGGGATCGTCGTCACCGCGCGAGGCGGCAGCGGCCTCGTAGTGACGTTCCAGGGCAGCGATCAGCGCAGCGAGGGCGGAGCGAGGATCCGTGTTCATGCGCTGACCGTACCGCGTCCATCCCCGAATTGAACAGGGGAAGGGCTCGCGGCAGGTCACGAATCCATCGCGGGATGGCTGGGAGCGCCGGGGCGGGATCCTGTACGGTGCGGAGCCATACCGTGCAGGTCAGCGCCGCCAGGAGGAGCCGATGATCACACCGCGCACCGAGCTCGTGGCCGGGATCCAGCATGTGCCCGATCCGCGGGGCTGGCGGGATCTGCCGCTCGAGAAGGGCCGCCGCCCCGAGGACTACGAGTTCCAGATCATCACGGTGCCGCGCGGCGCGAGTGTGGGACAGGTCCGGGCGGAACTCGCCGAGCAGTCGGAGTACGGCCGCTGGGAGCATGCCCGCACCCGGGTGTACCTGGGCGGCGGGCGGAAGGTGTGGATGCGCCGACGGATCATCCGCGTCACCTCGACCCTGTGAGCTGACAGGCGGGTTAGGCCTTGCGGCGCTGCCGGTCGATTTCGTACAGCGCGATCGACCCGGCCGCCGCGGCGTTCAGCGAGGAAGCAGAGCCCTGCATCGGGATCTCGGCGATCACATCGCACGCCTCCCGCCAGGCGCTGCTCATGCCCACCGTCTCGTTGCCGACGACGAGCACGAGTCCACCGGTGAGGTCAGTGTCCGCGAGCAGGTGACCGCCGGCCTCATCGAGCCCGATGATGCGCCGCTCCTCCCCGGCGGCGCGGCGCTGCTGCACCCAGTCGATGACGTCCCGGTGGGAGGCGAGGCGCAGCACGGGCAGCGCGAACATCGAGCCAGTGCTCGCGCGGATCGCTGCGGGATCCCACGGATCGGCGGCATGCCCAGTGATGATGACCCCCTGCGCACCGAGCGCATCCGCGCTGCGGACCAGGGAGCCGATGTTTCCCGGCCCCGTCGGCCGATCGAACACGACCACGACCCCATCGGGACCGGCGGCATCCAGCCGGGTGAGGTCATCGGCGGGCAGCGCCGCGATGGCCAGCAGCTCCGGGGCACCCTCCTCCCGCTCCCCCAGCTCCGCCATGAGCTCGGGCGCCACCTGCACCACGGGCCCGGGAGGGTCGGCCAGCAGCTGCTGCGCCCAGGTCGAGGGATTCTCCCGCCCATCGCTCAGCAGGGCCCGGATCTCGATGCCGTTGGCGATGGCCTGGGTGAGGGGACGCACACCCTGGATCAGCATCTCCCCGCTGCGGGTACGTTTGGTGCGGTTGCCGAGCAGCGCCTGCCACTGCTGGAACAGGGCGTTGCGCCGCTCGAGCCGGGACGGCAGACCGGGGCGGCCGCGCCGGGGCTGGGCCGGGCGGCGGGGACTCATCGCTGCGCCCCGGTATAGCCGAGCTGTCGCCAGGCCTCGTACACCGCGATGGAGGCGGCATTGGCGAGGTTCAGGGAGCGGCGGGCCGGAAGCATGGGGATGCGCACCTGGCTCGTGATCCGCGGATGCTCAAGCGCGTACGGCGGCAGGCCGGTGGGTTCGGTGCCGAACAGCAGCACATCATGTTCGCGGTAGCTGATCTCGTGGAAGCCGGTGCCGGTGTGGGTGGTAAAGGCGAAGACCCGCGCCCCCGGGAGAGCCGCGAGGGCAGCGTCCAGATCGGGGTGAATCTGCAGGTCGGCGAGGTCGTGGTAGTCCAGGCCGGCGCGGCGCAGCTTCGCGTCCTCGAAGTCGAAGCCGAGCGGCTCGATGAGGTGCAGGTGCGCCCCGGTGACCGCGGCCAAACGGATCGCATTGCCAGTGTTCCCGGCGATCGCCGGCTCATGGAAGAGGACGTGCAGCATGGCGGTGATTCTTCCATGGCCCGGGTTATCCACAGGATCGGTGGCTGACGCGCGCCGCGACGGCGGTCTCTGGTGCAATGGCGGGGTGAGTGCTGCGGATCTGGCCCTGTACGGAGTGCTGCTGGTGGTGTACCTGCCGCATGCCGTACTGCTCGCATGGGCCGACGGGCGCGAGCATCGCCTGCCCAATCCGCTGGTCGCCTCGCTCACGCTGAGCCTCACCGTGTGCCTGGGGCTGCTCGCGCTGCTGGTCCCATCTGTGCGGCAGGACCTGAAGGTCGCGGCGGTGCTTGCGCTGCTGGTGGGGGCCGGGGCGATCCTCATCGCGCTCGTGGCTCCGCCTCTGCTGGGCATGGGGGATGCGAAGACTCTCCCGGCCGTGGTGGCGATGACCGCGGCGTTCGGCGGGCAGCAGCTCATCGCCGGGATGCTGGGGATCATGCTGCTGGCCGGGCTCGCGGGGACGGTGGTCCTGGTCGCCACGCGGCGTGCGGGGGTGCGCTTTGCCGTCGGGCCCGTGCTGCTGGCCGGGCCGTTCCTGGGATTGCTGGGGGCGCCGCTGGTCGATGCAGCGCTCGGGACCGCGTGAGCGAGCTGCCCGGGCAACTGGTGCACCCCGCGCTGTGATCGAGCGCGCATCGAGGACCCGACCATCGGCGGACGCCTGTGGTTACCTGCGGGTCACACACTCGGGGTATGCGTCGACGGACCCTCATGCTCACCCTGCTCTCCTCTTCCGCGCTGGCCTCGTGCGCCGGCCCCTCGACATGCCCCGAGGGCACCGAGGAGATCCGCTACGACCAGGGCATGACCTATCTCGGGGAGGCTCTTGCTGAGCGGGGCTACGCCGTGCTGATCCCGGATCTCGGCACCCTGTGGGCGATCCCCGATGAGGAGGGGACTGATCCAGGATCTGCTGGGCAAGGGCACGCTCGTCTCGGTGCACGGCTATGGGGGCTCTTCACAGATGAGGGCGTCAAGGGTGGGTTATAGGACAAAATGTGTGTACGGAGAGGCCGCTTTCCTCGTCCTGACCTGCGGGGATAGTGGGTTGCACATGCTCTGAGAGCATGTGCGATGGGTGTTGCTTCCAATCGGCCGTGTTGTGGTG
>NZ_JALLAL010000180.1:0-420 GCF_023062615.1 Brachybacterium sp. Marseille-Q7125
GTCGGACTGGATCACCAGCTGGACTGCCTCGGCCTTGAACTGGGGACTGAACTTACGCCTGGATCTTCCTGCCATGTCCTTGATCCTTCCTCATAGAAGACTGTCCAAGAACCTTGGTACACCCCATCGACATCGAACGCTGCGCGAGAGGTGATGACGACGTCGAGGTCACTCCAGCCATCGATCAACGCCGGGTCGGTCACCGAACCGTAGGGATCGATGTCGGCGCCCGGAAGTGCATCTGTCATGGACGCCAAGAGATCTGTCTGCCAGCTGTTCATCCCTGGAGGCTAACCTCGATCTTTCATGGTGCTGCTGAGCGGCGGTGTCCGGCGTCGTTGCCGGTGTGCGCGAGCTGATTGTGGCATGAGGGTGTGACGGTCCGCCGCGTGTCGGTCGCGGTGGTCGGGCGTTCCGGTG
>NZ_JALLAL010000181.1:0-420 GCF_023062615.1 Brachybacterium sp. Marseille-Q7125
AGAGGGGAGAGGCGGGGGCGAGGGGAGGGGAGGGGCGGCGGCCGGGGGGGAGGCGGAGGGGGCGGGGGACGGCGCGGGGGTGGCCGAGGCGGGCGCGGGGGCGGGCGGGGGGGGCGCGGGGGAGGAGCGCGCGGAGGGGGCGGGCGACGGCGGGGGCGGGGGGTACGAGGGCAGCGCCGGGGGGGGGGAGGGGGGGGGCGCGGGGGGAGGCCCCGGGGGCCCGGGCCGCACGGGCGGGCGGGGGGCGTCCGGCGGCCCTGGCGACCCCCCCGCCACCGGCCGATCCGGAGGCGGAGGCGGGGGCCGCCGCGCCCGGGGGGGCGGGGGGGGCGGTGGAGGCCCGGGCCGGCGGTCGGGCCCGGGGGGGGGGGCCCCCCTTTGGGGCGCTGACCGCCGATGTGACTAGCGGCGAGGGCAGCG
>NZ_JALLAL010000182.1:0-418 GCF_023062615.1 Brachybacterium sp. Marseille-Q7125
CTTCTAATCTATCAAACCTTTTTAACTGGTCAAGTTATTAAGGGTGCAGGGCGGATGCCTTGGCACTAGGAGCCGATGAAGGACGTGATAAGC
Organism: Brachybacterium sp. Marseille-Q7125; assembly: GCF_023062615.1. Classification (NCBI taxonomy): domain Bacteria; kingdom Bacillati; phylum Actinomycetota; class Actinomycetes; order Micrococcales; family Dermabacteraceae; genus Brachybacterium; species Brachybacterium sp. Marseille-Q7125. The sequence continues at coordinate 94 of NZ_JALLAL010000182.1, forward strand.
TGCGATAAGCTTCGGGGAGTTGCACGTAAACTTTGATCCGAAGATTTCCGAATGAGGAAACTCACTTAGAGTAATGTCTAAGTATCATTAAGTGAATACATAGCTTAATGAGGGGAACTCAGGGAACTGAAACATCTAAGTACCTGAAGGAAGAGAAAGAAATTCGATTCCGTAAGTAGCGGCGATCTTAACCGGGGGTATCAAATACACAAAAACAATTTTATTTCGCTTCGGGGCCTCTGCCCGGTCTCCCACTGCACCTCTCATAAGAACGCTTGTTTTTCTCCTCTTCTCCATTCGACTATTGATTTGCCTTGTTTTCCCG
>NZ_JALLAL010000183.1:0-418 GCF_023062615.1 Brachybacterium sp. Marseille-Q7125
GGGGGGGGGGGGGCGGGGGGGGGGGGGGGGGGGGGGGGGCGGGGGGGGGGGGGGCGGGGGGGGGGGGGGGGGGGGGGGGGGGGGGGGGGGGGGGCGGGCGGGGGGGTGGGGGGGGGGGGGGGGGGCGGGGGGGGGCGGGGGGGGGGGGGGGGGGGGGGGCGGGGGGGGGGGGGGGGGGGGGGGGGGGGGGGGGGGGGGGGGGGGGGGGGGGGGGGGGGGGGGGGGGGGGGGGGGGGGGGGGGGGGGGGGCGGGGGGGGGGGGGGGGGGGGGGGGCGGGGGGGGGGGGGGGGGGGGGCGGCGGGGGGGGGCGGGGGGGGGGGGGGGGCCGCGGCGGGGGGGGGGGGGGGGGGGCGGCGGCGCCGCCGCCGTTCTGTTCCAGAAAGTGGAACAAAATGGGGTGTGCCAAGGTGCTTGGGC
>NZ_JALLAL010000184.1:0-418 GCF_023062615.1 Brachybacterium sp. Marseille-Q7125
CCCCGCTGCCGCCCGCCGGCCGCCCGCACTATGCCCCCCCCACCCGCCGCGACTACGGCGGCGCGTCCCCCTCCGCCCTCGCGCTCCCCCCACCCGGCGCCCCCCCGGCCCCCGCCCACACCCCGCGCGCGGCGGCCCCCCCCCCCCGCCGCCGGGCCGCCCCCGGCCCGCGCGCTCCTGGCGCCCGCGCTCCACGCCTGCCCGCCCCGAGATGCCGCCCCGCTCGCGCCCGCTCGAGAACCCCCGGCTCCTGCCCCTCGCCCCGCCTCCGCCCCGCGGCCTCTCCCCCCCCCCGCCGCCTACCCCCCGCCCTCAGGCAGGCCGCGCGCGCCTCCTGCCCCCCTCCCCCCGCCCCCCCCCGTCCCCCCCCCCCCCCCCCCCCGCCCCCTCCCCCCCCCCCCCCCACCCCCCCCGCCGC
>NZ_JALLAL010000185.1:0-417 GCF_023062615.1 Brachybacterium sp. Marseille-Q7125
CACCCCGCCCCCCCCGGTGGGCGCGAGCGGAACCCCTGCGGCGCGCGCGCCCGTCCCCCCCCGCCTTTTGCCCCGCCGAGGGGGGTTGGGTCCCCCCCGCCCCCCGCCCAGCACCCCCGCGGGCCGCTTTTGTTCGTCCCAGCCCGCGCCCAACGGACACACAAAGGGGGCCCCCCGCCCCCCCCCCCCCCCCCCCCGACCCCCCGGCCGCCACCCCCCCCCCCCCCCCCCGCCCCCCCCCGCCCCCCCCCGCGCCCCCCCCCCCCTCCCCCCCCCCCGCCCCCGCCCTCTCCCCCCCCCCCCACGCGCCGCCCCCCCCTCCTACCGGTCCGCCTCCCGCCCGCCCCGCCCCCCACCCGCGCCCGCTCCCACCCCGCTCCTCGCCATCTCCGTCGCACCGCCATCCCCCCCCCGCCG
>NZ_JALLAL010000186.1:0-417 GCF_023062615.1 Brachybacterium sp. Marseille-Q7125
CCCCACTCCCCCCGCCGCTCCGACGACGTAACGCTCCACAGTGCGGCTCTGCACTCCACCACTGCCACCCGCGCGCATAGATGAACATCACGCGACGAAGCGGCTCACCGGTCACCGGGGCAGCCGCGAGCGACGGTGCGCGACCTTGTCGCCTGCCGGCGCCGCCGCTACTCGCGAGGAGACGCGCGCCGGCTCGCCCGCCTCCCCGCCCTCGCAGCACTGCTGCGCGAGCGCACCGCGCTGTCCCCGCAGGCGATTGCCGCGCTGCTGCGCGTCCCCACCGCCCCCGTGCCGCGCCACCTGGACGCCCTCCCGGCCCACGCCTCCATCGAGCGCGTCCCCCGCGCGGCGCCCCCGCGCCCCCCCCCGCCCGCCCCCCCCCCCGCCCCCGCGCCCCCCGCCGCCCCCTGCCGCCCC
>NZ_JALLAL010000187.1:0-416 GCF_023062615.1 Brachybacterium sp. Marseille-Q7125
CGGAGGCGGTGCGGGGGGGCGGTGACGGGGCGGCGCGCCAGCGGGCGGGGGCGCGGGGCGGGGGGGGGGGGCGGGGGGCGCGGGGGGGGGGGGCGGCGGGGCGGCGGGGGGGGGGGGCGGGGGGGGGGGGGAGGGCGGGGGGGGGGGGGGGGGCAGCGGGGGGGGGGGGGGGGGGGGCGCGGGGGGGGGGGGGGGCGGCGGGGGGGGCGGGGGCGGGGGGCGCGGGGGGGGGGGGGGGGCGGCGGGGGGGGGGGGGGGGGGGCCGGGGGCGCGGGGGGGGGGCCGGGGGCCGGGGGGGGGGCGGCGCGGGGGGGGGGGGGCGGCGGGCGGCGGGGGGGGGGGCGCGCCGGGGGGGGGGCGGGGCCGGGCGCGGGGGGGGGGGGGGGGGGGGGGGTGGGGGGGGGGGGGGGGGCGGG
>NZ_JALLAL010000189.1:0-415 GCF_023062615.1 Brachybacterium sp. Marseille-Q7125
CTCCGCCGGCGCCTGCCGCGGGCGGCGCGCCCCCCGCCAGCGCGCCCCCGGGCGCGCCGCGCGCCCAGTTCTCACCGCACGGGGGCGCGTACACGCTGCAGTGCCCGCCCTCCCGGCGGGCCCCCCGCAGACCGAACCCTCTCCCTCGGCGGCCCCATCAGCTTCGGACCAACACCACTAAATGCAGTCAGTAAACTCAATGCGCTTTGTATTCCAGAAAGAATTAACTGTGTTTTCATTTGTTCCTCAAGTTTTGCCTGTTTCTTTTTTAGTTCCTCTATGTCTTCTTGTTCATCTTCTTTCATCTTTATAATTTCTTGAATCAACAGGTTCATTTTTGCATTAACAGAAAGCATTTTATTCTCAAGTTCATTTTTTAAAACCTCTATTTGTTGATTTCCAGATTCAATTTGAG